>JAHJJA010000066.1 GCA_018822885.1 Candidatus Omnitrophota bacterium | reverse complement strand
GGACCACGCAATCAAACATATCCACTCCGCGCTCAACCGCCTCAATTATATCCTGCGGATAGCCTATGCCCATGGCGTAACGCGGCTTTTGCTCCGGCAATAATCCTGAAACAAGCTCCAGGGTATTATATATTAAATTGCTCGGCTCGCCAACTGAAACTCCGCCTATGGCATAACCGTCAAAATCCATATCCACGAGCTCCTTTGCGCAGTCCTCGCGCAGATCTTCGTAAGTGGCCCCCTGGACAATACAAAATAAAGACTGGTGCTTTTTCTTAAAGACCTTCTTGGAGCGGCTTGCCCAATCGAGTGTCCTCTTCATCGCGACTTCAGCGTGATCCCTGGTGCAAGGGTAATGCGCGCATTCATCAAGCGGCATCATAATATCAGACCCAAGCGCCTCCTGGATCTCTACAACGATCTCCGGAGTAAAGGTATGCGACTTTCCATCTATGTGCGATTGAAAAATCACTCCGTGATCATTGACCTTCCTTAAAAGCGCCAGGCTAAAAACCTGATACCCTCCGCTATCCGTCAGTATCGGCTTATCCCAGGACATGAATTTATGCAAACCTCCGGATTTCTCTATTACCTTCAGTCCGGGGCGCAGGAAAACATGATACGCGTTAGAGAGCATGATCTGCGCTCCGCTTTCCAAGAGGTCCTTAGGAAATACCCCCTTGACTGTCGCGTGGGTACCTACAGGCATGAATACCGGCGTCTCGATTTCCCCATGCCCTGTAGTCAATTTTCCCAGTCTCGCGCCGCTATGCCTGTCTTTATGGATTAATGTAAACATTTTATCTAAATAATGGAGCCCCGCCCGGGCTATAAACCTCAGGGGTTCCCCAAGGCGCAATACTTGAGCGGCCAAGCTCCATCCGCGCCCTAAAGGGCGCGGTTTTATGGCCGCGAAAGTATAAGCATCGCGTCCCCGTAACTATAAAACCTGTATTTATTCTCTACCGCCTCCTGATAAGCCCTTTTGATCAAATCCGTTCCGGCAAACGCGCTTACCAGCATAAACAAGGTTGTCTTAGGCAGATGAAAATTTGTCAAAATACAATCGACTGTCTTAAATTCATATCCGGGATAAATGAATAACCGCGTCATCGAACGATAATCGGCTTCTGCCGGAGGACAATCATTTATTATTTTTGAGGCCGACTCCAGCGCGCGAAGGCTGGTAGTGCCCACAGCGATAACTTTCGCGTTTTTTTGTTTTGCCCGACGAATATCCCGCAAACATCCAAAAGAGATCTCATACTCCTCCTCTTCCATATCGTGGCAGGTGATATCTTCGGATTTTACCGGCTTAAATGTAGCTATACCCACATGCAAAGTAATACGTGATATGGCTACTCCGGAGGATTCGATCTCTTTTAGTAAGTCCTCTGTGAAATGTAACCCTGCCGTAGGGGAAGCGACCGCGCCTTCCTTAGCAGCATAAACTGTCTGGTAATAGACATTATCCTCTTCTTCGGCTTCCCTTTTTATATACGGAGGAAGCGGCATCCTGCCTAAACCGTAAATACGGGCCTCATCCTGCACATTAAATATGATCTCGTTGCGAGCACTTACCTTTGCCTTGATGGTCCCGGAATCAAATATTATCTCATCCCCTACTTTTACGCGCGTAGGCTTGATCAACGCCTTATAGCGCGCCCCGTCTTTTCGTCCGAGAAGAAAAACTTCTACCTTTGCTCCGCTAACCCTTCTTCCAAAGATGCGGCAAGGCAATACTTTTGTATCATTCAAAACCAAAAGGTCATCCCTGTTTAGGTAATTGACGATATCGCGGAAGGATCTATGCTCGATAGTACCGCGCTTGCGGTCAACCACCATCAAACGACAGTTATCACGCTGCCTTAACGGATACTGGGCGATCAGCTCCCTAGGAAGATAATAATCAAAATCAGATAGTTTTAACATTGGGTTTTACATAAAAGGCGGGGTGACCTTATTTAATAGATCTTATCACTTCAGCGGATAGGTCATCATATGAAAAAATGACGATACCGTCCGGATTCAGCGAAGATATGCTCCTATATTGACTCAAGAACTGCCCCGGGTCATCTTTCATCAAAAATAATCCCAGCCCGATAAATACCTTACCGTTACCGCGCAATCCAAGCGCTGATGCGGCGATCTCCTTTACCAGGCGGCTGTCGCGCGAATAATCCATAAGCACTACATAATCAATTATGCCTTTTTCAAGCCATAAAGGCCAATCCTGAAAAAAACTTACATATGAGCGCTCGGGTCCGGAGATAACCGCGCAGGAAACAAGGGCTTTTTTTGACCTGGCCTTGACTTGCCTGGAGACCTCTTCGACAAGCTCGGTGACCTGGGAACGTTTCCAATCATCCCATTGTATAGATTGATTGTCGCTGAAATTCTTTGCAAGCGGGTCTAATCCGGTCTTCTTATTAAACCGCCCGAGGCTTATGCGGTTATAACCATAGGTAAGGCCGAATTTATTAAAACGGGAACCATGCACAAAAGGGACAATAGCCGGATACCTGATATAATCAAGATGCACACCGCTAAACAACGGATACTTCGTCATGATTTCTAAGGCTATATCTAGCGTGTACTGCCTTACGCGCGGATCTCCGGGGTCAAGAAAAAGCTGGTTCTCCCGCTGATAATACTTATCCAGATCATGCGCTTCATCATTGACGGATGTTTTTAAATACTGATCCCTGGTCAATATAGAATCGTCGAATTTCTTGATGATCGAGGCATCTTTATTCTTGCCTAAACTTAAGACATTTATCCAGGCGAATACCTTGATATTATTAGCCCGCGCCTCTCTTAACAGAAAAAGTATCGGGTCAAAACCGCAGGATTTATAGATCTGATCGAATTTGGACTTCTCACAGAGCGCAGAATTATAGTAAGCGTTTCCCGACTGATAAACCTGCAGGTAAATCTCATCTATTCCTGCCGCCTTAGCCGCCTGTATCAACTCCAACGCGCCCTTTTTCGAATAAAGCGGCCTTCTATCAGAGAAAACCGAGACCCAGAGACCCTTGTGCTGGGCGGCTTCAGCCGAAACAAAGAAAGAAAAGAGTAATATTAAGATAACAAATTTACGCATATACCTTTATCCACAGCGTAGGGCACACTTAAGTGTGCCCTACTATTTACGGCCTGCCTCTAACTCAGAATAAATACACCCGCAATATTTCTGACAATAGATCCCTTTTGACCTCGCCTGGTTATGAGCCTCTCTGAACCCTGGCCGGAAATCCTCATAAAAGAAAACAACACCTTCTGCCTTAGCGGTATCTTCTCCAATCTTCTTCAGCAGACCCTGATCTTGATACGGGCTAACCAGCAAAGTAGTTGAAAAATGAGTAAAACCCATTTCCCTGGCCAATCGAGCCGTCATAGCCAAACGCTGTAACCAACAAATGGAACAACGCTTAAGCTTTTCCTCCTTCATATTGACCGCTCGGAAAAAATCATGCGGCTCGTAATCAGGATAAGAAAATTCCAGACCTAACTGCCTGCTATAATTCTCAACCGCAATCCTTCTGGTTTTGTATTCCGCAACTGGATGTATATTAGGATTATAGAACAACCCTACTACTTCAAAACCTTTACTTCTCAAAACTTCTAAGGGGTAAATAAGACAAGGAGCGCAGCAAACATGCAGTAAAAGCTTCATTAAAACAATTCTTCCTGCTTCTCGTATTTTAGACCAAAGTGATCAAAGGCCTTTTTTGTAACGACCCTGCCGCGGGAGGTGCGCTTAAGGTATCCTGCTTTCAAAAGATATGGTTCTACCGTATCAGAGACAGTATCCACTTCTTCATTTAAGCTGGCAGCCACCGCCTCTAACCCTACCGGCCCGCCGTTATAAGTCTCCAAAATAAGTCTTAATACCTTGCGGTCTAAATCGTCGAAGCCAGCCCTGTCAACACCTAAATCATCCAGCGCCTTCTTTGCGATCGCGGTATCGACTCTGGCGGCCTTAGCGACCTGCGCGTAATCTCTGACGCGGCGCAATAGCCTGTTGGCAATACGCGGAGTGCCTCTTGCCCGGCGGGCGATCTCAAATGCGGCATCCTCCTCTATTTCTAAAGACAGTGTTTTTGCGGAATGTTTTACTATCGTTGCCAGATCATCAACCTGATAGAAATCAAGATTATAAAATATGCCGAAACGGCTTCTTAAGGGCGCGGCCAATAAACCGGTGCGAGTCGTTGCCCCCACCAAAGTAAAAGGCTTGAGGTTGAATTTTATTGTTTTTGCGTATGGACCCTTATCGATCACAAAATCGATCTGGAAGTTTTCCATAGCCGGATAGAGAAACTCCTCGACTACCTTAGAAAGACGGTGGATCTCATCAATAAAAAGGATATCCCCCTTATCCAGGTTCGTGAGGATCCCTATCAGGTCTCCGGCCTTCTCAATCGCAGGTCCGGAAGTAGCAGTGACTTTGCTAGCCATCTCATGGCCGATAATATGCGCCAGGGAAGTCTTGCCTAAGCCGGGAGGCCCTGAAAGCAAAACATGCTCCAGCGGTTCTTTTCTCTGCTTGGCGGCAGTAAGGCAGATCTTTAAATTATCGATTATCTCCTTTTGCCCCACAAACTCAGCTAGCTTTTTCGGGCGCAAGGAGATATTAAGAACCACATCCTCCTCATTCTCCTGTTCAGTACGCAGGAAATCTTCACTCTGGATATCTTTGCCTGCGGGGAAATTATCGCCCCTAATTAGAGTCTTTCTTGTCTCTTCTTTCATAAGGTATGATGTTATTTGCGTTGCGGCGCACTTCTATTTCACTAAAGAGGCTGTTCTGCATCACTACGGCCTCTTTCATCCTGATCAACTCTAAGATCGCCAAAAAGGTAACGATTACTTCCAGCTTATTTTTTGCTTTTGCGAATAACTCCGAAATGCGCATAGAGGGATTGACCAACAAAAGATGCAGGATGCCGTGGACTTTTTCTTCAATAGTAAACTCGTCTTTTATGACTTCGTAGAAAACTTCCTTAGGTATATCTTTTAAAGCCTGAGAAAAGGCATTGATCAGATCAAAAATACTTGCCTCAAAATAATGACCCTTATCTGCCTCTTTGTCCTTATCGATTTCGACTTTCGGGCGTTTAAAAACCTCGCGCTGGACCTCCTCTTTTTCGCGCAAGGTCTCTGCTATCTGCTTAAATCTTTCGTATTCAAGAAGGCGCTTTACCAGCTCCTCACGGGGGTCTTCCTCCAGCTCCTCTGCCGCGTCCTCCTGCGCCGGTAAAAGCATTTTAGATTTTATCTGCATAAGCGTAGCAGCCATAACCAGGAATTCACCGGCGATATTCAGATCCAAAAGCTGCATCAGATTTATATACTCAAGATACTGATCAGTGACCTTGGAAATAGGAATATCATAAATGTTGAGGTGGTCTTTCTTGACTAAATACAAAAGCAAATCAAGCGGGCCTTCGAACATTTCTAATTTGATTTTATAGCTCATTTCCCCTCAATCTAAACCCCTAGATTAACCGCCTCTTTGGCTTCCTTAAGTACCTTAGAAGCAAAGCTATTCGCCTTTTCTGTACCTTCCTCCAAGATCTTCTTTATTTTCTGCTTATCTTCGGAAAATTCCCGGCGCCTTTGGTGAAAGGGCTTTAACTTCTCAAGCAATCCAGATCG
>JAHJJA010000065.1 GCA_018822885.1 Candidatus Omnitrophota bacterium | reverse complement strand
TGTCGCATACAGGTGCCCTCGGGATACTGGCGGATAACCCGGATGTTTTGATCAGTATTACTTCTGATATGGACGCTGACAGGACCGGGACCGGAGTTATTATTCCGGAGAGTGATGTGGCTAAGGCCAAAAAGTTCGGCCTGGTTGTAAATCCTAAGTCCGGAGTCAATATCGCCTGTTTTACCCCTAATCAGATCTTTACCCTGATCGCCTATGAAAGGGTGATAGAGTTTTTCCAGAAGGAGTTCGGCACCAGCGATATTAGACAGATCAAAGCTTTGATTGCCTCCGGCAAATTTAACGGTAAGCTCTTGACCTTGCATATGTCAATACCTACCTCCAGGATTGCAAAGGTGATGCTGGAGCGCATTTTTGGAGGCACAGTAAAACTTTTGGCTGTAGGCTTTAAGAACTTAGGCAAGTCTTCATATAACACCGAGCGCGAGAGTCCTGATGCTTTAAATATAATATTAATGGAGGAGTCAGGAGGAGCGCAGGTTGGGTTTTTAGGAGAGCGTGATGCGTATGGCAGTTCCACTCACAAAGATAAGGACACATGTGTCTTGGCATTCTTGTTGTATATGACCGCGTCAAAACTTTTCCTGCAGGGCAGAAAAAATCTGGTTGATTTTTATATTGATATGGCCAAGAACTTAGGCGGGCTTTTTTATTACGAGAGGCTGGATGTGGAGTTAAGCGAAGACAAGGCAGGTTCAGAGACCAAGGCCTTTATTTATAATCAGGCAATGGCGCTGGAGGATAGCGCAAACCAGGAAACGCTCGGGCAGTTATTTTCAGATGCAAAGATTTGCCGCGCGCAAGAGGTCAATATACCTAACACAACGCTTTTACAGAAATATGGCGAAGGCCAGTGGCTGGAGGTTAGTCCTAAAGGTATGCGTTATGAATTTGAAAACGCTCTGGCGATAGAAGTTTTTCATGCCGGAGAAGGCCCGATGTTTTGCCTTTTTGATAAGGAAAATACCCTGCGAGGCTGGACACTGGTGCGGCCTTCAGGCACGGAGAATATCGTGCGCGTCTATTTAGAGGTTTTCGAGGATTTTGACAATCCACACCCGGAGAATCTTTATCTGGTATTTGATAAATTCCTGCGTTACCTGGGCCTGAATAACCTGCTCAATAAAGATAAAGATGATTATATTACGGGTTTAGCCAAATTGGTTAAAGGAAAGTATTGTGTAGCTGCGGAGGCTGATTCTACAACCCCCGCCAGAACCTCAAGTGGTAACTGGGCTTCTATCAAGGGCCAGTTAGGAGCGATAGCGTTGCTTCTTGGAGCGCTTTTCTTTGGCCTTGGTGCAACAACTGCCCAGGCTGCCGGCACAGCCGCACCTGCGGTTGCTGTAGCTGCTACTGCTCCCGTAACCGCGCCCGTTTCTTTACCTATATTATTAGTGGCTTTACTAGCTACTTTAATTGCCGGAAAGGTCATCTCTAATACTAAATTAGGCAGAGTATTTCCTATTACTTCTGCGCCTGTTGCCTTTAAGGTGTTAATTTTTCTCGTTTTCTTGTTTTCATTTTCTTCTCATGAATTCTCTCATGCCTGGATGTCACACTTATTTGGAGATAATACCGCATTCCTGCAGGGCAGAGTTACTTTAAGCCCATTAGCGCACGTAGATCTATTGGGTACGGTGATTTTGCCTCTTATCATCGGTTTTGGCTGGGCTCTGCCTGTGCCGATTGATCCGGCTAACCTTTCTGCGGCAGGTTTTAGAATGGTGGCATTTGCTGGGCCTTGCATGAACATCATAATTGCCCTGGTATCATTTTGCGCTTATTATCTTTTTCGCTCAAAGAAAGAAAATATCCTTTCCCTTACCTCCAGATTTTTCTTTTACGCTAATGTGATCCTGGCGATGTTTAATCTCCTGCCCATAAACGGCCTTGATGGCGCAAAGATTATCGCGGATAACGCTTTTTGGGCTAGCTATACCGGGAGAGCAGCCTCAAACCTTGGTTTATTCGGCCTATTGTTCTTTATGTTCCGCGGCGGGTTCAACAAATTTTTCTCAATCATTGAAAATATCTCCGGAATTCCGGTTATCGCAATTCCTGTTAAGGATAGAAGGCTTTTTGATCGCTCTCAAAATGGATATGATGATCTTGTGTTAGATGAAGAGATCAAGAAGTATGGCGGGAAAGAGAGGGATTTACAAAAAGGCGCAAAGGAGATTTTTAATACAGGAAGGATAGATAAGCTGAAAGTTATTACAGAGCAAAGATTCCGCGATGCCTTTTGGATATTGGCGCACAATTTTGATACTACAATATCCGGTATCGATAGGTTGATGAGGGCGCGCGGGGTTATTTTTGCCCATGCCCCGCCCGGATGGGATCCTGACATTGGAGCTGCCATTGCCATTATTCATGATACAGCCAGAGAGATCCCGTTTGTTATCCTACCTCAAGATGCCACTGCAAAAACCATTGCCCATGAAATCCGCGCCGCGTTGTTTCCTATTACCCACGAAGAAAACTTAAAATTCGATGCAATTACAGACGCCTTTATATTACACTCTTCCTTATATGCCTCAACAAGCAGCAGAATATTAAAGGTATTTAGGAGGAGGGAATTTGGCCTGGTCTTAGACCGGAGAAATTATTCTTCCGAGTCGCGATTCTCAAAGTTTTTCGAAAGAACAAGGTCATATAATTTCTCAGGCTACCCCGGGAAATTTTTTGAAGAGTTGAAATTGCGCGTGCAAAATAGCGATAAGCATAAGGATGCTACTAAAGGAATTATCCGCAATTATCCTGCTCGGCTTAAGGGAAATATGCGTCTTGCCACAGGCGAAGAGAAAAATGACTTTAAAAGATATATTCAGGAATCAGGCGTATCTCAAGATTTGGTAGTTTTGGTTCCGGAAACAAAGAGCAAGATGGCCGCTGATAGAGAAACAGCCACGGGAAAGATAGCGCTTCTTGAAGAATTGGCAGTGCGCGCCCCTTTCTATGATGAGAATTCTTCTGATACAATCGCCTTTCAGGAGCTGATAAATGATATTATCCGCCATGAATTAGCGGAAGGGGAGTCTTCCCATAAGGCGGCAATGGAAGCAAGCGCGGAATATTTTGCCTATAATCCCAGACGTTTTGCCTATTTTCGTATGGCAGTCGCTTTTTGCGGGCTTATTCTTGATTCGGATTATCAAGAGCGATTGGATGATTTGATTGTTGAGCTCGATTGGTTTGGTGACGAATACCCGCATGAGCACATCGCTAAATATAGTGACAGGCGTAATGTAGAAGCTTTCCTAACGGTGCGGCTGAAGCAGGATAAACAGCCGCGCTATCCCCATAAACAGCTTGAACTTCGTCTGTGGTGTAGTTTTGTCCAGCATCCTGATAAGTGGTTTTATGTGCCAGCCCGGATTAGTAATGATTACAGAGACGGCTCTTACCGTTTTAAGGCGGTCCTGCCGGCATTTTTCTCCGGCGCATTTACCTATCGGCTTTCAGTCGACGGAGGCCAAAGCTGGAGATGGCTTAATGCCGGATTTGGGCATAACCGCGCGATCATTAATACTGCAAGCGGAGCGCTTGCCGATATCGAAAAAAAGGAAGCTTTGGACGCTTCAGTCTTGTATGAAGAGAGTGAAGCGGGCAGGCCAATCGCCGAAATCAATGGAAATGGAAATTCCCAAATTCCTGGTATGCCGGCCTTAGGCTTTGAAGGGTCTGTGAAGGCGGCATTCAAAGAGAAGGGGTATGTCATTTTGTATGAGATAGGAAGGGGCTCCCGCGCGCGCGTATACCTGGCTGTGAATAAGGAGACCTCGCGGTTAGCGGCCATAAAGATAGCGGATGCCGAAGCATTTTTTTCCCCTTGCGGGCCTTATTGCTGGGCAATGCAGGGTACTGTTAAAACATGGCAGGACCTTGGTATGTTCAATAGGAGTTTTTCCTGCTTATGCCGCCTGTTAGATGCCGGTTCTATCGGCCTTAGTAAAGAATTCAATGCGCGATTGGGTGACTTTAGGGATTGCGGTTTTCACTTTCAGGTGATGGAATTTATTCACGGGGACAACTTGGAGCATCTTCTTGATGAACACTTCTTTGAGATAAAGAACGAAGAAGAAGATCCTTTTGTAATCATAGATTCACTGGCTGATTTTATCG
Source organism: Candidatus Omnitrophota bacterium (assembly GCA_018822885.1). Classification (GTDB taxonomy): domain Bacteria; phylum Omnitrophota; class Gorgyraeia; order Gygaellales; family Profunditerraquicolaceae; genus JAHJJA01. The sequence goes on along the minus strand of JAHJJA010000065.1, from coordinate 330 downwards.
TTAGTATTAATAAGATGCATAAAGATGAAAGGCTAGCGCATGGAGAGCTATTGCCCCAGAACATCATGTTGGACGCGAGGATGACGCTTGTGGCTTGTGACCTTGATTCGATGGATAGGGATTATTCTTTTGCGTATTTGACTGATGTTAATGGCAATAAACAGGAGGTTAGGAGGAGGGTAAAAGACTGCCGCTTTTTAAGAGGCACAGTGGTGAGGGTGCTTACTCAGATAAGTCAAACCTCTGTTAATAAAAAGCAGACCGAGCAATTTATTAAAAGTTGGCCTTTTGAACGAATGCTTAACGAAGGCCTGGAAAATTTCGCGGGTG
>JAHJJA010000064.1 GCA_018822885.1 Candidatus Omnitrophota bacterium | reverse complement strand
TTTCAAAAGGAAAATATTTAGTTATTTATGATGCCGAAGACAGGCCGTATCCTTTGCAATTAGTGCAGGCGGTCACCAGTTTTATTAATTACGAATATAATCTAGCAAAGCTGACCGGATATTTATTGCAGAGAAAGGGAAAGGGCAATTTTAGATTAGGCTGTTTGCTTAGCGAGAAGGATAACAGGGATGAATGCGGTGAACTTTATCGCAAATGTATGGAGTATCGCATTAAACCTCGTGAAGTCGCCTCCAGGATAGAAAGATTAAGAGGGGAAGGGGAAAAGAATTTAACGCAGGGCGTAGTCGATGACTATATAAAGAAATATCCTTTAGGCATACTCCAGGCGCCATTGACCTGGTACAATCCTACGACTTTGACTGCCATGCAATTTATCCTGGATTACGGTGTCTGGTTTGATATTGTCCTGCCCGGGCTGGAAGGATTGGAGTGCCCTGTTTCTCACGGAGGTACAAGTAATCATTTTCTAACCAGGGCCCTGAAGAAGGTAGGCGGATGGAATCAGCATAATGTCACTGAGGATGGACAAGGGGCAATAGACTTGCAGCGTGCAGGGTTTGTCTCATTGATGCTTAATTCCATCACTTGCGAAGAAGCCCCGACACTCCAGGTTACTCCTACAAAATGGCATTGGATACGCCAGCATTCCCGCTGGGGCAAGGGTTTTGTGCAGATAATCGCAGTCTTTGCCTTGTTGCTTATATCCCACCCAGTACATACCTATCGCGCCTTTGGCATAAAGGGGATCTTAACTATAATCTTTATTTTTGGCATAGGCACTTTCAGTTATCTTTTTAATACCGCATTTCTTATTGCTTCAGGCCTCTGGGTTTGTTCTAACTGGGTAGTAAAAGGCGTGGCAGAATCGCTGGGAATAATGCTTTTCATAAATATCTTGATAGGGATAATGCGCGGAGCCCGCTTAAGCACTCTTGCCTTTACCAGCTCTATTATAATAATCGCCAATTTATTATTCAGGAATATAATCCTTTCTTTTGCCCATTATTACCGTATGGCTGTGCCTCATGCCTTACCGATAATCCCCTGGTTATCAAAACATAGTGCTGAGCTTTTTCCGTTTATACTGGGGGCCAGTTTTGCCTTTTTAATGTATCTATTTAGCGTAAATCCCGGACCGGATTACGTTTTGGGTAAGCTTAAACATGACGCAAAAGGAAAATTAACCAAGTCCGCTTACGCAAAGATATTTGGGGCGGCTACATCAGCAATTGCTATCGGCTTAGGCGGGATGATGTTGATCGGCCGGACTATTCATCCGTATTTCGTAGGCCTATTTTTGTATCTTGCTCCGATGATTACGCATGTTTTCTATAATCTGGCTTTTGTCTATGTCGGTTATGACCAAATAGATTTTACCCTTGAAGTGACTAAGGAGGAGCTGGCCAGGCGCGCAGAGGGCCTTGAAGGCTCTAAAGACAAAGACGACTTAAAAGAGGCAAGGCTTCTTAGGGGATTGGTGGAGAATTTAGAGAAGCCCGGTTATTATCAGAAAATGCTTTATATCGGAGCCATACTTATGCCTATATACCGAATGTTTCCGGTATTATCTTTCTGGATCGGTTATACCCAGTTACTCTGCGGAGCGGCGCACTATTGGGATAAAACCGAGCATTTTGGTTATGAGGGTGTTGGGTCTTCCGGCGGACAAAAAGAGAAACAGACAACTCTGGCCGAGAGATTTAATAAGGCGGATAAAATACTCTCCAGCTTAAACCATCGGTTTTTAATGATCCCCGGCTGTCGTAAGCTTTCTTTCTTAAGCATGGAATTAGGGGCTGTGGCTTTTGTCGCGCTTTATCTTTTGGCCTCTACCGGCTCCCCTTTGCATAATTTAAAGGGTTGGCGGCATAAGGGGGTGGCATCAGAAAGCTATGCCGAGATGCGCTATGAGTTTTTAAAGGGTCCGGATCAATACATGATTACAAATTTATATTACGGCGTACTATTCAGGGCCTATCGGGATAACGTCGCTGACCTTAAGGCCCATCTGGAAAGTTCGATTGCCCAAGGGATAAGTATGGGATTGACCTCTTCGCTGCAGGAAGAGATCAAGCTTTTTATTTTAGCTTATTTTGAGATCGCGATGAAGCCATTAAGCCCCGAAGAGCAGGATACTGAATTGTTTAAGCTTATTGAGAGGCTTAAGGATGTCATCGGGCAACAGCAAGGCGCGCCGGAGAGGACTCCTCTTGAGCTTAAACTAAAAGAGGCGCTTAATGAGCCCGCGCCTGTTCCTGGAAACACGCCGGAGTTTCTTAAAGGTTTTCTGCAAGGACCAGGGCCCGCGAGGCAGGAGATGGACAACTGGCGTAAGCAGTGGCCTTTGTCGGAAATGACTGCCGAGAGCCATTACTTCCGCGAGGTTTCTTTTTCTCATACTAGCTTCGATCCATGCAAAACTGGAATTCGCTATGCAAAAGCGGGAAACAATTTGTCTGTCGGTATTATATCGGCCTTCTTAGTTATCGCCTCTCTCGCTATACATCCTTTAGCTGCTGCCGGAGTAGTCGCCTTAGCTGCTTCTCCCTTGCTATTTGGCTCGGATGATCCTGATGCGCCAAGCAAGCGGCTACGCATGTATGAAAATTCAAAAATAGAGCGCACCAGGTTGCGCCGGCGCCGCAGAAAAAATAAAAGTAAATATGATAATAACGGTGGATATGATTCTGGCACAGAGGGGGATATAGAAATACAAAGGAAGAAAACATGCGGCTTTGAAAGTTACAGATCTAATTTGAAAACGTGGTTTAATGAACTTTCGGGATACATTGAGGCCGGTGGTCACGTATACAGTCCAAGCCGCCCTCTTACCAAGATGGTTACAGATCATTTCGGTGGCCTTACAGATCAAGAGGCGCTTGACCTGTGTACTGGTTCCGGAGTGCTCGGTTTATTTATGCTGCGTAGAAATGCTAAAAAGGTGGTTTTTTCCGATGTAAAAGATTTCGCTATTCAATGCGCCCAAAATAATGCCCTGCAATTATCGGAGATTTTAAATTTTGACCCTGACGGAGAGCGCCTTGAGTTTAATCTGGGGGATTTGTTTGACGGCCTTCAAGGGAAAAAATTTAATTTGATCGTGTTTACGCCATCTCCAAAAGATGGCTATGACGCAGCTATTGATTTAGGCGCGGCTCCTACAAGGTATAAGTATGCCGAATTTGTGGAAAGGTTTTTTAATGAAGTGGCAGAATATCTTCATCTAGAGGCAAGGATAATATTCAGGCATACTGTTTTTCCGGATCTGTCTAATTCTCTAAAGGCTTCTGAAAGGATTAAAAGGGTAATTGAATCATTCGCAGTGTTAAACGGCTATTCTGTGACTAAAACAGAACCGCACTTTAGAGAGATAAAGAATCCTTATTATAAGAGCAAAGGCAGCGCACATTCGCGGATAATAGAACATACCTATATATATGTCCTTTCGTCTTCCAAAGAGCAAGAAAAGTGGGTAGATAGATTGACTTCTTCTAAATTCATTGGAGCGGTAATTTTGGTTTTGCTTGCCGCCATTGCCGGCCTCTGCGCGCATCCGGCGGCTGCCGGCCCGGTGTTGGCTTTAGCTGCTGCTTCAATGATCCCTTTAAAAGCAGAGCTTGCTGAAAATAATCCTGACCACAGTTTTCGTTCAGAACCGATAAAAGAATCATTTCATTTTGCAGGCGTAAAGATTGTGATTCCGCCAGAGCTTTCCGGAAAATTTGTCATTGAGAGTGAATCTAACTGGATATGCGCAAAGAGAATATCTCTTGTAGCTAAAGATAATCCTGCCTTAAGGTTAATGTTGCTTGATGATGAGGCAGTGATTAGAATCACATTTATCAATCCGCAAAATAATCTGGCCACGGTTAACAGGGTAATAAATCCGCTCACCGCAGATCCACCTAAGAAAAGCCTGTTTAATATTGATACCTATCCCGCCTTTATTAAATTCAGAGACTCCTTACTTTCTATTCCATTGGCTTTTTCAATGCAAAGGGCTAACGCTTTATTAGATTTTCTGAAGACCAGGGGCCAGGAGTCCCCCTTAGAGCGTAGAATCTCTATGCAGGGAAGCATCCTTTCTCTGCCCTCATATTACAAACATCTGGGTAGCCGTATCCGGGTATTGCGCGACCGCACAGCCAATGCGCGCCTTTTAGCGATTTGGGATATAATTAATTCCCAGAATTTAGTGGTTCTTGAATTCCGCGGAGGTAAAATCGTGTATTCAAGTTCAGGAGAAGTGCTGCGTTCATCTGGTCAAATGCATGATAAAGGGCCCAATAGAAGGATGCCGGTTTATAATTTGACTAAAGTCTTAAGTTTCGCGGCCTTTGATTGGGCTTTAAGAGACAAGGAGGAAAAGATTGTTTACCCTTCGGATAAATTGCCATGCAAGCTGCGCTTGCCGGGAGTAGAAATTTCCTTCTTTCATTATTTTCCTGTAAGAGTGCAGAGGATCCCACACCACGAGGGGCTACAACAAATCATTTTATTGAGTAGAGACTTGCAGGCTAGGGTTGTTATAGCTAACTATCAAGGTAGAAGGGCTGAATTTACCGTAAGCGGTTTGCGCTGGAAAGACGGCAGGCCGGTTGTTCTTAGAGGAAAAAGGTTCAATCTCTCTGTGTTGACCCGGTTGATTTGGTTGGAGGCATTGGATGGTTTATTGGTTGCGGATAATGATTTCTGTGAGATATTTAAGCCTATATCCGAGCAGCGTGTTGCCAAGGCAGCCATAAATGAATATTACGCCTATTCGGGAGCTGGTATTATTGAAATGGGTCCGACTGTGACACCTGCCAGGCTGTCTTCTTTTAAGGAATTGATAGTAAGGCGTAATGATGTCTTATTACGGCAGAACGCTTCTTCTAAAGAAGTTGAGCAGAAGTCGTCAAAAAAGGCAATTTTTGCGAGTAGCCTGCCTGATGAAAAAGAAATAGCGCTTGAGGATGTTTCCTTCGGGGACACTCTTCCGATGGGGTTTGAAAACGTCCCCCGATTGGCTTGGAAAACGTCCCTGGTTTTGTTGGGGATGATCGCGTTAGCATGTCTTGCCGCGCATCCGGCGACTGCGGGGCCGATGCTGGCTCTGGCTGTGTTTCCCCTCATCCGCAAACCGAAACTTCTTCCTACCTTAGCCCAAGCAATCATAGAAAAAGACCAAAACACAATAAACAAGATAACGCGAAATCTAGAGCGTTGGCTTGGTGACTCACAAGAATCAGCGGAATTATTATTCTTGAATCTCAAGAATTCCTTTAATTTCTCCAACCCCTCGCCGGAACAGGTGCGCCTGAATCTGGCTGTTCTTTATCTTTGCGACAAATTGCAGTTATTTAATAAGCTGCCTGTTGTTTATAAGAATGAACCCATTGATCCGGATAAAAAGCCAAAGGATAAATTAGCTTTAGAAAATCCGCAATATTCCCAATTGCTGAATTTCTTCATTGAGGCATACAAACTTACAAAATACCGCGGAGAGTATCAGGAGAAGGCTTATGAAATAGGCAGAGAGTTTTTTGCCAATATCCCGCAAGAACTATTGGATTCTGTAGAGTGTTTTCCAAAATTACCCGATAAGGAAGATTCCGTTTCGGCATATTTAAGGGCCTTGAATTTACCTCCTTATTTATTGTCACATATAGGGGAGGTGGTTTTAAGCGCGCGTTTTAAATTGGGCGATGATTCTGCGAGGACGTATGCTTTATTTGCTAATATGCGTTTGATCGCAGGATTAACACATAAGTTTAAAAAACGTAACGTAGGGAGATTAGATCTAATTCAGGAAGGCGCTTTGATCATGTTCAATAAATTTGCTAAATTTGATCCTGCGCATCCGAGTCAGTCAAGGATGTCCACTTATTTTGTGTATTGGATCGATCAGGCTATGCGTCGGGCCAGGAATGCCCAGGGTTCAAGCGTAGTGGTCAAGCATGGCAGAATTGCTCAAGTCGAACAGTTGATCAAGAAATGTGCCGGAGAAAACATAGAGGTTTCTGAAATCCGCGCGCTTGAGCCACAAGAGATAGCTAGGGCATCCGGGAAGAGCCTGAAAGAGGTCAAGAGTATTTTAGGCGGGCTTATCTGGATGGTTTCCTTTGACAGGAAAGTTTCTCATGACGATGACAGGAGTATCCAGGAAGTAGAGAGTTTTTGCGCAAATGACGAGGAGAATAAATTTGATACGCCAGAAAACGTAAGTTTTCTAACTCATATCGTCATGCCGCGGGCGAAAATGAAGTTGTCTCATGAATGGGGCGTGTACTTTGAGAGGAATTGGGGGATATTTTATCTAAGGCATTTTTGTGCAATTGACAGAATAGAACCGATGAAGCTGAGAGAGATCTCTTTGTCGCTTGGGGATGTGGGTACAGAACGGGTACGTCAGATCGCAACTAGGGGCCTTGAGGTTTTTAAGGAAACAATGAAAGAAATAGAGCATGAGGGAATGGCGAAGGCGGCGCTTGATGCGGCCTTGAAGCACAGAGGTGCAATTCTCGGGGCGCTAATTGTAACTTTTCTTGCGCTGGTAGGCTATTGTTTAGGGACAGTCCCCTTATTGAGCCATGGCATAGCCATGACGGGGACAGTCCCTGTGACTGGTGCAGCGCTCTGCCTTGCTGCCTCGCCGCTAATTCCCTTTACAAACTCGCCTGAAGTTTTTATTCCTGCTAATCGAAAGCAACAAGAAGCAAACGCGCAAGTGTTAAAGAAGGAGATTTTTCTTGAGCCGCATATGTGGGATATTGCGTCTGAACTCCTGGAGAAGATCGCCCTTATCCGAGACTATTACCATGAAAGGATGCTTGATAAAACCCTGCGTCCTAAATGGACAAAGGGAGGGCTGTATTATCCCTCGGGAACAGAGTTTGTAGTTGCAATAGCCGAACAATTCTTAAAAGATAATCCGCGGGCAAAGGTTTTGGACTTAGGAAGCGGTACAGCTAAGGCAGTAGCGCTGTTTTCGTTGTATGGCAGAACTAAAGGTATTGAAATCGATGAGTTTCTGCATGGACAGGCAAGTCAGGAATGTATTCCTGACTTAATTGCAGCAGGCGCAGTGGAAGAAAGCTGTATAGAGTTAAGTTTAGGCAATTTTCTGAAAGAGGATTTTTCACAATACGATTTGATTTATATTTATTGGCCTTGTCCGTCTTCGTTTCTACGTTTACCTCTTAACTGGTTTTTGGCTTGGCGTCTCGAGAGGAAATTATTTAAGGAATTAAAGCCCGGGGCGGTTTTTGTTGTTGCACATCCGGAGGGTGTTCTTTCTAAAAACGCATTTAGCCGCCTTACACGATTGATTTTTCCTTACGCGGACAGGGAAGTAGTCTGGGAAAAAATAGGCGTGCAGTTAGAGGCCTATTGTAATGTCAGAGATGATTTTTCCGCTGACGGCAGGTCAAAAGAAGAGGTGGCCCAATTATTAAGTGGAAATCTAAAGAGGCCGGCTACAGAAAAGCAGTTAGAAGTAATGTATCGGGAAAAGGAGCATCTCTTAAACGCATTAAGGAAACAGGACCCAGAGGCAAGGTTAAGCAGGGAATTTTTCTTGGAAACTATGGAGCGCTTAGAGTGTGGCGCCTGCGTTGATTCTTTGCGTCTCTGGCCGAATAAAAAGCCCTGTTTTCTCATTGCTGACCCCGAAATATTCAGGGGTAATTTGGGCGAGGATGTGTTTGATGAGCCTGATTTTAGGGGCGATGAACTAAGGAGCAAGCGTTGGATTATCTGGCATGAGCTTTTAGCAATAAACGGCGGCTTGACTCATAACGAGATTGATGAGCTGCTTCTGGGTTTAGCAAGCGATACAGATGTCAGAGAACTGATTGAGAATATAGGGGGAGAGCCTTTGGATTGGGCTGCAGATGGCAGAAACACTGTCCTAAAAAATGTGATTCTGGATATAAGAGATATAGAATCGCAAGAGAAAGCCATGCAGGTCGCCTGTGGCATAGATAACGTCAATAATGGGATAATTGGAAGACCGGGAGCAGAGTCATGCGATTTTAGAAAAGTAAGAAAAAGGATCTTAAGCCTTGTCACTCTTTCCCGAAGAGCGCGCCTTCCGCATGAATTTAAAACACTTGCAGCTTTTTCAGGCGATACGGTAGTGGGTTATATAATGTTTTCTTGTATCAAGGGTATGTGTTACGTGCGATATCTGGCTGTCTATCCGGCTTTTCAGCACTGCGGTATTGGTTTTGAGCTTTTTAAAAGAGCCTTGATCATAGCCAGGAATGAGGGGTGTCATACTGCCCGCGTAGATACTAATGTCAGATATACGGCCGCAAGAAGGTTGTACGAGAAAGCGGGGAGACAGTTTCTCCCTATAGATACTGCTTGTCGGGACAAGAAATTTCATAGTGATTTACTTACCTTTGCCTACGACCTCAATAATCCTATAACGGAAGATCAGCTTAATATCCTTCTTGATAAGGTGATCTCGGATATTCACGTTCAAGAGACGCGAAACGTTATACTGACCGTTGGTTCATTGATAGGTAAGTGTCCGGAACTGTTTAGTATCTTTAAAACAAGGCTTGATGAGTTAGTTTATCCGTTTGGCCTTAATAGTGCTGGTATAGAAATAGAAGAAGGATACAGCGGTGATATTGACCGGTTATTTAAGCTTTTGACCAATAAAAATGAGTTAATGAAATTTCTTCTGGCGTTAAGTGTATTAAGGGTTGCATTTGCCGATCATCTTTCAGATGATTCGGAATTGACACCTCTGGAATATGCAAGAAAAGAAGGGCTTATCTTCCAGTATAACGACTTTATAAAAATATGCCCGGTTGCGCAGTCATTCAGAAGGCATATCCTGATCGTGACCGGATCCTCCGGAAGAGAGTATTATCTTGAGGTCAAGATCCCCGGGCAATCAGATGTTAAGCGTTATGTCACTTATACGCATTCGACATTATCAAAAAAAGCCTGGGCAAGATACGGCAAGGATTCTGGCGTAGCCAGGATTGTGGGCATGGTAAGTTTTCTTGGGGCATTCTTACTTTATGAAAATATTTTCGAAGAAACCAATGAAATGAGGCCGATGTATATTGCCATATTTAAATATGAAGACGGCAAACGCCTGGTGCGTGATTGTGATAGTGCGGTCAGGAGGGATGACCCATATTATTTGCGCATAGCCAAGGCAAGAAATATTCCCGTAGAAGTATTGTTGTGGGATGTTACTGTTCAGGTTATCCGGATTTCCGGACAGCTTTTAGATTTGGGTTATATCGGCCGTCGCGATACAGGAACAGATTTTCGTCTGGAGAATTTCAGGCTGCTTTTGGATGGCAGAGTAATCTCTGTGGCAGATTTTGGAGCTTTTGAGGAGGCGGATTTAACCGAGGCAGAGAAAAAGGAGGAGATAAGGAAATTAGTTTCTCCAATTTGCGATTATGCCGGAAATAACGAAAAAGAACATTCCAATGTCGATCGCTGCCTTGCAAGGCTTTTAGAAGAAGGAAAAGTTATCAGGGCTGATGTTGATTCGGAGAGATGTTTTGAGCACGAGCAGTTTCTTGCGCAATGGATTCTAGGGAAAGCCCTCAATAAAGCTGTCCATTGGCACGTGGTTAGGGCAAATGAAAATGAATTTACATATCGCGGTCATATCCACGAGTATTCTGACTACTATGATATTTTTGTCAGGGAGGATCTTATCGCAAGCGGCACAGCCGCGCATGAAGTCACTGCCGGGATCATCAGACTGGAGAATGGAGATTTGGTGCATGAAATCGCCCGGCAAGTAGAGTTTTTAGTTGGTGAAGGGCATTTTCAAGATTTAAGTGATTTTGTGCCGTGGCATAAGACCGATCAAAACTTGCCTATTAGTGATCATCACGCCAGAGGGTATAATTTTAAATTTGTAGAGCTTTTGGTAGCATCGCTGCTTTTTACGATTTTAACGGTATTCGGTATAGCGGCTACCGGAAAAATAATCCCAGTTGTTTCTTTTGTTTTATTGTTAGCCTGCGTGGGGATCTTTGCGCTTAATATATGGGTGTTTCATGAAGTAAAAGCTGCCAAAAATAAACTGTGTGAGTATTTCGCTAAGGCTTCAGTCATGACTGAAGAAGAGTCGAGAGAACTTAGGGAAAAACTTCATATTAAAGATGAAGACAGGGAAAACGAGTTTTCTATTAGTATTGTTCCGGGGCTAAGGGTGTTTGGCATAAAATATTCGCAGGAAGTTTGCGCGAAGGCATTGCGCAAAGAAGAGGATGTATCTTGTTTCTTTCTGCCGGCGGTATTTTTATTGAGAAAGGAACCGCATGAATATTATAAATTTACATCTTCCCGCACTAAAGATTTTGCCAAGCCGCGCTTTGGCTTTGATATAGAAAAGGTAAAAGTTGAATTTGAGCGCTTGAAAGGATTAGGATTCCCCGGGTTTACTCCTGTTAATCTCCAGCTTGAATGGGTGCAAAGGGTATTAGCATTTTACGCAGCCACCAGGACAGGGAAAGAAAGTTATTTGCGCGCCATGCTTGAAAACAACAGGATTTTAGTCGGGCAGGATGCCTCACATACTTTCTTAGAGGCGAATAGCCAGGATAAAATCAGCCCGCTTATGCTTATTTCCACTAATCATTTTCTCCCGCAGGGCTATCTTTTGGTGCATGGCATGGAAGCTCTTTGGACGGGTGATCATAGCCAGGCGCTGGCTGCAGAGGGCGAGTTTTTGCGTTTTGAAGCCCGCCGCATTTTTAATGAGCTGGCCATAGGCCAGCGGCACTGGCAGAACTTCCAGTCAATCATCGAGGCGATAATCAGAAAAGGGATCGGTAGTATTTACATTGAAACTACAGAGCTCCTGCCGTATTTAACAATGAAGTATTGTCTCCTGCAGGGCATTGTTTCCGAAAGGATCGGCTGGGCTAAAGCAAGAGAGTTATTTATTATTAACTACAGAGACGCAGATCAGAAAGCAGTTTTCGTCGAGAAAGCGCTTGAATCCTTTGGGGAAGAGAATAATCCCGGTTATGATAAGGTTGCGCAAAGGCTGACTGTAATGGGATATCGCCAGGAATCCAGCGCCCTGCATACATTCTGCCACAACAAACATCAGGCAGGCAAGCAATTGTCAGGGCGCATCGGGGATAATTCGACTTTTGTAGATAAAGCCAGAAGCGCGCTCGCAAGGATGAATGCTGTTGAATTGGTGATGATGGATGAGAAGATGCTCAGGGAAATAATGCATATGTCAGTTACTTCATGGTGCCAGAGAAAGGCTTATCACGGGTTTATTTTTGAGGACGCTTTAAAAGCGGCTGTCGCGCAATTCCCCTCCGCTAAGCAGGAAGAGATATGGATGTTAAGGCGCGCCAGAGAGGGGGCAATAGCAAATATCAACAAGAGAAGATTTATTGAAGCAAGGGCTGCGTTGGTGCCGTTGTTAGGCCTTCTGCCGGAGGATAGAGCATTAAAGGCCTATTTAGAGCGGACAGATAAGGCCATAGAAGATCAGAAAAGAAGAAATGAATTAAAGCAGAGAAGGAAAGAGGAACAGCGGCTGGCGAGAATAGAGCAAGAAAATAGTGCTAAAAAACAAGCTGCGCCACAGCAGGCAGAAGCGCTTGAAACAAGCGGAGAGTTATCTGAACCAGTTGCGCAAGCGCAAGAAGAGCGCTCCCCATCTGATTTTATAGAAAGATATAAGATTGATTTAGAAGCTTTTACTCCGAAGAGGCTTGAAACATATACAGAAGGACTTAAGGACGAAGCTATATACAGGCTTTTAGCTTCCTGCGAGTCAGGTTATGGCAATATAAAAAGAGTCAGTTTGCCAGAGGCGGAGGCTATTATTTTAAAAGTTGTCGCTAATGGCAAGACTGACATTTTAAATCGCCTCTGGGCAAGGCTCTCGACCGGAGCGGCCAGTTTTTATTTAAGGCATCTAAGGGCAGTAGTGCTTTGCGCGCTGGCAGCGGATCCCAACGGATTCAATCAGAAGCTTTTTATTAATCTTATGGCGCATAATGAGCCGGAAGTAAAACAGATCGCTGGTTTCTTTCTGCGGCGCCATTTGGAGTCACTAAAGAAGAGCGAGGTTAATCCTTTTGTTCTTATTGAACTTGCTGCGGTTACGTTAGCGATAGTGCTTACGATTGCCCTAGCTGTTCCATGGTTTATTCTTAAACTCTTTGCCATCATCGGTCTCGCCGCGCATCCGGCAACCGCAGGGACTGTTGTTTTTTGCGCTGCCTTACCTTTAGTCATGCTTAAGCCCAAAAGGGTTGTTCATTGGGGAGAACTTAAGCAGGGCCAGGTGGTTGAGTTCACCCGCACCCTAAATGGCGTTACTGTAAAAAGCCGGGTAGTATTTGTGCATTCAAAAGCAGATTGCTGCGGGATAGCCCAACTTCATCCTGTGCTATTTATGCAGGGTAAATGCAGGACAAACTATACATACCGCAGGGGAAGCGGCCTTTCGCGTTCATCGTTACATGACGATTTTGTTATACTCTCGCAGCCAAACGGAAAAATAGCGCGCGCATTAAGAGAATGTTGGTATGAAGGGGAATCCAAAGTAGATGAAACTTTGTCAGCCATCCTTAAGTTTGAGTTAGAAGAAAAGGATGTGGAATACCGTAGCGCCGGCTTGCGCCGCACAAGGACTATGGGTTTTGCATCTGCGCTTAGGCATTGGGAAAAAGGAAATTGGCGTTATAAAAACGATACTCTTTATCTTGCCGCTTCCAGGGGTAGCCTTGCTTTGCATCATAAACAGCATAAACAGGATCGTTTCCTTCCAACTCAAAGGCCGGCAAGAAGTTCTGATGGAATTGTCCCCAATGGCGAATCCGGTTTTCTTCATCTTGGCGTAATGGCGTTGGCTGCGGGGGCGCTCGTAGTTGCTTTTACCGCGCCTTGGTGGTTTGCGAAATTGCTCGCCATCATCGGCCTCGCCGCGCATCCGGCAACCGCAGGGCCGATCGTATGCTTTGCCGCAGCGCCGCTTGTTGGTACCACAATCTCTTCTAAAAGTCCCTCCACTGAACCGAATTCCCCGGAGCTGTTTCCTCCTAATCCTTTGCGTGTTGGCTGCCAGGAGACCCTTGAATTTTTATTGAAGAAAGCTAAAAAGGACGGGGCGATTTTAGCAACTGCGCTTTCAGGCAGCGGAAAGACTTATTGGATGCGTCAGGCGCAGGAAGAAAACAAGGTTTTATACTGTACGTTTGCTTACGTAGTTGGCGTTAAACATGCTATTTATAGAATCGCCGAAGCGCTTGGAATGAAAAAGCAGTTTTACCAGAACTCTAGCATATTCTTGCGTGAATTAAAGAAGTTGATCGCTGATAAAGTGTTGGTAATTGATGAGTGTGCTGGCGTAGTCGAGCAAGATGAGATAAAAGCATTCCTTTTCAAGATAATAAGGGATAGCCGTATACCGGTTATATTTTTGCATCCGACAATAATACTTAATGTGCCAAATTTAGCTCGAAACTTGAGCGAGGCATTGGCGTTTCCTGTCCAGAGCCTGCGTTTGTCCTTGCCTTCAAGAGAAGATTACAGGCAGCTTTATCCGTCTATTCTCCGGTTCACAAAAGAACAGCAACTGCGGCTAAAAGGATATAGATATTTGCCTTGGGACTGGATTTTTGAGCGCTTAAGCCAGCTTGAGGATATTATGTATGAAGCTTCAGGTGGCCATGCCGATATTACTGAAACTGCACTGGTCGGGGCATTCACCTGTTTTCACGGGCCTGTTTTAAGAGCTGAACACGAAGGCAAAGATCCGAAAAAGGCATTTGAAAAGGCATTCTCCGGGAATCGCACTGTAGAGGGCCTTATCCAATTCAGCCAGTCTGTCTATAACGATCTTTCGTTCATTGATTTGATATTTGGATTCACCTTTGGCAGGCCTTACCCTGGTTTCTCGGATACTTTCCTTGGGAATAAATACTTTAGGGTGTTTAGCAGATTTAGGCAGCCGGTTATGCTTTCTAAAATCCGGATGTGGGATAAAGATGAGCAGGGGGTAGTCAAAGAGCTTATTGATTACGGCATTTTGTTGGAAAGAAGAGAGTCCGTTGAGTTGCGCGTTAAACTTGCCTTGCCGTGTTTTCTGTCGGAGTATCCGCAACTTGGTACTTTATCAGTAGTCTTGGCTATCGCTGGAATCGTTGCCCTTGAGATCCTGACAACCAGTCTCGGCGTGCCAGGCTTGGGTGTCGCCTGCGCCGCGGCGCCGATTGCGGCTGTGGTAAAAGATCAGTTTGCCGGAGAATTTAAAGATAAGTTAATCGCGCAGCGGGTAGGCCCGGCAGGAGAAAAAGCTATACAGATACTTACTCCGGTAGCATTTTCTAAATTAAAGCGCGGACAAAAACGACAGGCATTAGAATTCCTGTATAGCTGGAAAAATGAATTTCAGTTTATTCTGGATATTTTAGCAGGGTTTGAAAAAGGGGCGAGATTCGATTTATCCTCCGAAATAGATGAATTTCGTCTTAAGGAGGTCCATATCGCTGATGTTATCGATTTTGCCGATGGATTATGCGATGAAGAAGATATGGGGATCTGGCTTGGGGATGAATTATATTTAGCTGTTGTGATTAAGGAAGGAAGAATATCCGGTGTTGAGTCTGCTCTGGTCGTATTAAATAACCGTTTTACTAGAAACCGCCAAGTGATAGCGATGCTGCAGAATGCGCCGCATAATCTTTTATCCAGAAGTTTATTGCGAAACAAAGAGTATCTATCGCTAAATCCGGGATCGTATCGAAATTTCGGCGCTGCCTCCTTGCTTCTTCCCTGGGTAATCAGGAAAGAGGTGGCTGGCCGAGGGGAAATTGATATCAGGCTTCCCGGAGCAGTGGATATGAAGATTGTCAAATTGGGGCTGGCGGTAAGAGGGGTGTGTAGTTTAGAGGAGGCAAAGAAGTTTCTTGTAAAATGTTCGCAGAAAACCGCAAATATCCTAAGAAAAAGTAAGGATGCCTTAGCCGCAAACTTTTTGCAAAGGTTGATCAAGGCTCAAGGCAGTAGCAATAAAGTGTTGTTATTATTGGCTATCGCCGGGATCGCTGGCCTTGAAATTATCGCTAGTTCTTTCGGGGCCCCGGGCGCAGGTGTTGCCTGCGCCATGGTCCCGATTGCAGCGGGGAAGAAGGGGGAAGATAAAAGCCCGGCACCTGAGAGAGAGTCTCCAGCAGTATCTCTTGATGCAAGAGCAGCGGGAATAAAAGTAGAAGATATCATTGAATTTAGTGGTTATGAATATGTAGTTGAAACTGTCTGCGATGATCATTCGCCGGTTCCGGCAAATTTGAAGGTGATAAAAACAGAAACCGGCCGCCAAATATACGAAAGCCAGTTTAACGGAGACCGGATTCACGAATTAACCATTACCATAGGAATTGAGCCAAAAAGAATAGAAGTTATAGATTTTTCCGCCTCTAGTTTTATTTCTATATTATGCGCGCTTCATAAAATTGTTAAACAGAAGAGTATTGATTACGCATCCTGCCTAGTTACAAAACTGTTTTCCAATAATTTTCAGATGCAACTTTATACCCCTGAAGTCGAGATATGGATCAGGAGGTTCATTAGCATAGAAGATGATGGGGTCCTGGTTTATTGCCTCGTTCGCGCCCCTTGGATTATCAGGAATCTTGATAGCGAAAAAGAGTGGCGTGATTTTTTATCAGCATTAAGTCCTGAAAAACTGCCTTCTACTTACCGTGGTTTGATAAGGCTGCATCAAAACGCAGAGCTGCAGGCTGGCCGGCTCAAGAAATGCCTTGTCCTTGATTGTGACGGTGTCTTATGGAGCGGTATTGTTGGCGAGGATGGAGTTGAGGGCATTAAGATAACTGCAGCTTATCTGGAATTCCAAAAGAAGCTAAAAGAGCTCAAAACAAGAGGAGTGATTTTAGCGATAAACAGTAAAAATAATCTAGAAGATGTTACCAGAGTTTTCGAATCCAGGCAGGATATGGTTTTAAAGAAAGAGGACTTTGCGCTCATAAAGGCGAACTGGCAAGACAAGGCAACAAACCTAAAGCAGATAGCAACAGAGCTGCATATAGGTATGGATGCCTTGGTTTTCTTTGATGATAGCCCGCAGGAAAGAGAATTAGCAATGTTAACTTGTCCTGAGGTTTTGACTCCGGGCCTGCCATATGAGCAGGAAAAATGGACAGCGCTGTTGGACGTTTTTGAATTACCGGCAGAAAGCAAAATTACAGATGAAGATAGAAGAAGGACAGAGCTGTATGATCAAATAAGGCAGCGAGAAGGGTTAAAACAGCAGGCGGTTTCTCAAGAAGCTTATTACCGTTTACTAGAAATAAAAATTCTCATCTGCGAAGGTGAAGAAAATTTATCACATGTTGCGCGTTTAGCACAGTTGAGCCAAAGGACAAATCAGTTTAATCTAACAACCAGAAGATACAGCGAGCAAGATATAGAAGAGTTCTTAAAAGATTCTGCATATCGTGTATTTAGTTTAAAATTAAGTGATAGATTTGGTGATGCCGGTATAGTGGGTTTGATGCTTCTTAGGAAAGTGTCTGATACGGTTATGAAAATAGAGGAGTTTTGCCTAAGTTGCCGCGCTATAGGTCTTAGTGTTGAGCGCGCATTTTTATCACATGTCATGCATAAACTAAAGAAAGGCCGGATAGAAGAATTGATCGGGGTGTATATACCAAGTGGAAGAAATATATTAGTTGAGAGTCTTTATCAGGACACCGGTTTTGTAAAATATAGCGTAAAAGAGATAGGGCTGGCTTGGAGAAGACCGTTGGTTGGGGGTATTCCATCTATAGACTGGATAGATACGTTTGAAGAAATAAAAATATTAGGAACAACTTGTGGCCAGTTGGAGAAAGATCTAGAGAAGCTAAAAGCACAAGGTGCGTTAATAATTAGAGTGGAGAGGGCGGGGCGGATTACGGATGATTTAGATGATTATCATTGGACTGGTGGCGGAACGATTCTTTATGACATTGTATATTCACCATCCAAAGATCTAGCAAAACAAACAAATCCTCAGAAAGATAATCCTCAGGACCGCTCTCTTCCATCTAAAGATATGTCAGGGAATTCCGCAGATAATTCCGCAGATAATTCCGGGCATAATTCCGGGCATAATTCCGGGGACACAATACTTAATTCGAAGGTTCCTAATCGCGCTGGCTCGCAGCAGGGACAGTCCCCAAAAAGCGGGGACAGTCCCTGTCCTGCATCAATGCTTTTTGCCATTGTCGGGATTGCTATCCTTGAAATTATCGCCAGTTTCCTCGGCGCTCCGGGCGCCGGTGTTGCCTGCGCCGCGGCGCCGCTTGCGGCGGGGACGCCTTCACAAAAAAGGGCAGGGAGAACGTCTCCATGTTCCGAAAAAGAATTTGTACCCAGCCATTTAATTATAGAGGATTGGAGAATGGAAGAGACATCGAAGAATAAATGGGTTTCAGGGCACGTCAGATTTTACTTTCAAGGAGAAAAAATCGGCTCTGTTGCTTTTGATGTATATCCCGAAGAAGTCAGCATATATAAATGCGAAACATATTCTTATAAAAAAGAGCACCATTTACTAAGGGAGTTTTTAGCCAGGGTTTTTCTGGGTTGTCAATATATTTCAGATATTTTAGGCATGCCTGCAAGGATCGCCTTTTCTTATTATACAAAAAGCTATCAAGATAGCGATGGGCTTTCTGATAAAACAAGTGAGAACCTAGATAAGATAGAGCAGTCTTTGGAAAATTTGGGTTTTGTCTATCCTGGTGCGGACCATCCCGAGTTAAAAGGAAAATTTATTTCAAAGAGACCGTATGCCTGGAGAGGGTTGTGTGCATTGCAGGTAGCGGATTTGCCTAGATTAATAGAAAGAGTGGAGGGGAATTGGATAGACTGGTTCTATGGCGATAGGGCAAGAGCTCTTCAAGGAGAATCTTTCTGGGAGGAGATTAAGGCGAACACTGATTGGGCGGAAGTTTTGAGGAAATTAAAAGAACATAAAGAAGCGGTAAAAAGGCAGATTTGCGCGTGCCTGAGTTGTGGAGAAAACAAAGATATGCTCAATAATCCCGCCGCAGATTCAAGGGGACCTGTCTTAGAAACGCTTAAGCCTAAAGAAGGATATTGCAAAGTAATGATTTATACGCCGTCAGAGTACTTTGCTTATTGGATGAGAAAAGAACTAGAGCGAGTAGATGGGGTTATGGAGGTTGATGTTGAAAAAGATGCTCAAGCGGCGATAAAAAGGTTTAGAAAAGAAGGTTTCAACATTTTGATTACGGAGATGTATGGATTTAATGATATTGGAGTGGCCGTAGCCGAAGGCATAAGGGACCGTAATCCCCAGTCCTTTATTATCGGCGTTACTTCTAGGAAGCCGTTTTGGATGCAGATAGGTGATATGGAATATCTCAAAAAGGATACTGTTAATGCGCTTATCCCATATATTTATATTGTTGATTCTCTTCCCGGGCTTATCAAGAAAGCAAAGCAGGCCTGCGTCAGGATGGGGGTCGTTTCCGATTCTGTTTCACCCGGGGCGAAGATAGGAGATAAAAAGACGGCTTTATTGATTGATGATGAGAAAGAATGGCAGGATATAAACAGAGCTTCCCTCCAAGATTTAGATTTTTCCGTTCATTCTTTTTATACCATTGAGGATGCCGCATGGGCTGTGAAAAATGGCTTAAAGCCGGATCTAATAGTATTAGATATATCTTTAGCCGTAGAACACTTTTTATATTGCACAGAAAAAACCATTGTTGTATTTTGCAACGTACCTATATTATTCCTTTTTAACAGCCGAACGATATATAACTTAGGCTCTGTGACAACAATATGCATGGTGGCTAGAGATAATGGAGTAGTGTTAAAACTTATCGAAGGAATAGAAAAGGATAGGGATAATCTTGTCGCCGAAGTAACAAGCTATTTTGGAGCTCATTCCGGAGCTCATTCCGGGGACACAATACATAATTTAAAATCATTACTTTTGGCCATTACCGGTGTCTCTATTCTTGAAATTTTCGCTAGCTCCTTTGGCGCGCCGGGATTGGGTGTCGTCTGCGCCATGGCGCCGATTGCGGCGAGAAATCTGGCGCGCAGTGGAACTACGTCAAATTCTAATCCGAATCAGGTTCCTTTGTTTAGACTGTTGGTTTTTGATATGGATCTTACTCTGTATGTTTCAGGAAAGCTTTCGGAAGAGAATCAACAAGTATGTTACCAATTTGCCCAGCAGAAAACCGGCCTTAGTATAGAGGAGGTCATTGCAAAAAAGAAAGAAAAAAACAGCATGACCGGTATGCTTAGGGTGTTCGGTCTGGATTTAGATGAGTATTATGAATATTTGGGACAGCATGCAGATCCTTATCGTTATCTTGTTCCTGACCAAAAGTTGATAGCTTTACTTGAAAGGTTGCGTGGCCGCTTCCAATTAGCAGTGGTTACCAATAATGGAACAGTCTTTGCTCAAAAGACGTTAGCTTCTTTAGGTATAAGCGAGTTATTTGATTATATAGTTACTCAGCAGATTGCCGGGAAAGGAAAGCCTGATCCCAGGATGTTTGAGTTGGCTTGTTCGCAACTAGGAGTTGATCCTAAGGAAGCGCTATCTATTGGTGACCGAAAAGATATTGATTTAGATCCAGCGGAAAAAATAGGTATGGTTGGTATTCTTGTAAAGGGGCCTCAGGATATAATTGAGCATTTAGAGGAGAGGATTGCTGAAATTGAGGCTAAAGCAAATAGGCATTCTAGTGATTCCGGGGATACAATACTTAATTTAGGGGTCTCTAATCGCGCTGGCTCGGAACAGGGACAGTCCCCAAAAAACAGGGACAGTCCCTGTTCTACATCAATACTTTTAGCTATCGCAGGAATCGCTGGCCTTGAAATTCTGACAACCAGTCTCGGCGCGCCGGGTGCCGGCTTCGTCTGCGCCATGGCGCTTGCCCCGAGCGCGCTTGTGGTGAGCGCAGTCGAACCAGTCGAGGGGCCGATTACAGCGGCTGTTGGCGCTTTACAATTGTCCCCGAAGTTGAAGAGGGTGCTGGTAGTAGAAGATGACAGGTCCTTAGCGCGCTATTTGGAGAGAAGATTAAAGGCCGCAGGCGCCCAAGTCGAGCTTGCCTTAGATGTGCGGGAAGCTAAGGAAAAAATTTCGCGCTCGCGCGAGACTCAAGCGCCGTTTGACCTTATTTTGACTGATATCATATTGCATGAAGGCCAGAGCGAGGAAACAGGATTTGATTTGGTAAATTTTGTTAATCCTAAAGGAAGCAGTCCAACTACTATGATCGTTGTTGTATCAGGTATGGTGCTTAATTATCTTACGGAATTAAGCAGGCTTAAAAATGAGGGCCGCCTGTCGGATTATATCGAAAAAGATTATATCAGCGGGAACTTTGATTATGTCATAAGAAAGATCAATGCTTGTGTTGCCGCGCCGCTTGCCTTGCCTTCCTCGAATTATCCTGAATTTCTCCGGCTTTATGAAGCCGCTCGAAATAAACGCGGACTTTCAGAATCAATCCAGGAAATCAACGACTTGCGTGAATTTATTATCGAGAAATCGTTTGAAGAAGAGAGGGCCAAAACTTTAGGTCCTGGCAGGCGCGTTTCTTTTAAAGAATGGCAAAGTTGGCATAAGGACGGAGTGATCGATGTAATAAGCGCAAGGCTAACACCGTTTAACTGGCAATTGCAGTATTTGCACAGCGTTTTTTGTGCTTGCGACTCTGTTTATCTGCTTGGTTACCGTCAATATTATTTTTCCTTCAGGAATTATGAAAGTAATCCTGCGAGGCTTGCCCGGGAAGCTAGCGAAAGTGGAGCAAGATGCTCCGGACGCCTCCTCGCGGATTTGAATATCGTTCAGTTTAACGCCTGGGTTAATTACAAATATCATATCTCTGGAGAGAGCGTATACTTGCTTGCGAATATGGCCGCCGAGAATGGGAAAAATATTTCTCATGCGGCCTCTTTAAGTATCGATGGAGCAGAAAAAAACGCTCCTGTAGCCAATATCGAAAGTTTCTCCGATTTTTATCCCGCAATAGTTAATGGCAGGCAAGTGATCGGACCTGATAAATATGTTTATGCAGAGATTAATTTGGACAGGCCGTTGGGCAGCGATACGCCAATGGCTATTATGCATTATGGAGATCCGTCAAGCGGGTTGGCTTGGCAGAATGTAGAGGGCGAGATTATAGATAGGCACAAGCAAAGCGCGCGCATGCGATTTAAAGTGCCTGCTGATATAGACGGTAAGGAGTATACTTTCAGGGCAAGCTGTGCCAATGAGAAATGGCTGGGCTGGAATATAAAGGTTGGCCTTGCAGGAGCAATGATTTTGGTTTTGTTTGCTGTTGCTGTCTTCTCTATGCTTCCGGTAATCGCGGGTGCAGGTATCGCCTGCGCCATGGCGCCAAGCTTCGCGGCGGGAGCGGACAGCAAAACGGCGGAAAATAGAAACGTCCCCATTCTTTTCGGCGCGCTGGCTGGCCGCGCGGAGCAGACAGAGAATGTCCAGATTTTGATATCTGATTATGAGCCTGTAACCCCAAAAAGAGATAAAATAATTCTTACTTATCCTTACCAGCCTCGATTCCCTACTCTCTCGGAGGCTGATATCAGGAGGGTGTTTGATTTTAAAAGATTAGGGGAATATGTTGATCTTAATAAGGTGAAGGCGCGGGTATCTACCGGAGCGGCAGGATTATGCTTCGATATCGTTTCTTCAGATCCAAAAGTTCCTGAATATAAAGAAGAACGGCAAAGCGCGCATATTTTCGGCTGTAATATTTATATTGATAACTGCCAACCAAACAATCCTGCTGATTGGAAAGAAGGCGAGGCGGTCTTGGGGACGAGGTTGACAGGGGGCTATACTAATCCAATTATAAGAGGGAAAGGTTTTCAGCATAGGCTTCTGAAGGAAGTCATCGTTCCTATGGTGTTGTATGCCGGCTTTGAGGAGATCAATGCCTGGACTTCAGGTGCCGCGGGTTTTCTTGGGCGGCTGGGTTTCAGTGATAGCGAAACAGATTGCGGCTCAATTGTTTATTCCTTAAGGTTTGCCTATAACCTTGAATACCGGGAGATATTTCGTCAGATTCGAACAGCTTCTAATGCTGACTCTGCTAATTCCGGGGATACAATACCTGATTCAAATGTAACTGACCCTGCTGCTACCTCAACCGGCGAACCCCTGTCCAGGCCGCAGCTTAAAATATTAAGGCAGCTGATAAGAAAATACAAAGGCGCATTTAAGTTTTGTTCTTTCGTAAGCCCTAAGCAAATTCAGCAAGCAAAAGCCCTGCTGCCTAAAAAATTAAGGTTTATCGGAGATACCTGGGATAAGGTTTACTTTATCCGGCCGCCTCCGGAGTTGATTGCCGACCTGGATGCTGCCTTTGGTAAAGGCTTTATCAGGGCCTTTAACTTTGGAAGCGGAAAAAGAGTTTACGCCGCTATTATTGATGATACCGCCGTAATCCATGAAGCCTGCGCTGCCGGAACCCGCCTGGAACATTCTCTTAATAATCTAATCGAAGACCTCTGTTTTAAAAGACTTGATGAGCTTTCCGGGAAAACAAGGTCGCTGTTAATCAACGAACTTGTTATTTCAGCCCGAAGTAAGATCTTTCTGCGCCAACACGGGTTTTTCTGCCCGATCGCTGACCGCGCCGCGAATAATCCCGGCAGCAGAAAGCCATGCGAGAGCGGCTCGAGGGCCGCGCTTGCCCCGAGCTCAGTCGAGGGGCCGCTTGCGGCGTCCGGGCCCAAGGGTAAGGGCGGCCTCGTAACCATGGGCCAGCGCCTGCAGTCCTTAATGAAGCAGCGCAATTGGGATAATAATAAATTCTTAGAGGCAATGTATAAGGCCGCGCAAAATTCAGGCTGCCGGATAGAAACCACAATTAAGGCGGTGCAGGAGTGGGTAGCGGATGAGCATCACCCGGACATAAAAATCATCCCGGTGATGGCAGCGGCTTTTGGCATTGAGACAGCCAAGCTCGTAACCGGCCTGACTTTTGAGCGCGCTTTGCAAGAGCCTGTGGCATTGCCCGGTGAAACCGAGAAACAGGAAGCGAGTTTCAGCCGGAGGGTATTGATCTTAAGGTGGATAAGCGGGATGACCCCGGCGGAGTTTGCTCGTAAGGCTAAAATCGGAGAGGGAACAGTTACGCATACAGAGCAGCATTTAAGGACCTATCCCCATCCTGCCTCGCGCATTGTGACATTTGCCCAAATCTTTTCCGAAAGCGCCTCCAGAAAAATAACTACCTCTGAACTCTTGACCGGTTTCAAGCGTGATTATGTGGTTAAGCGCTTAAGATACCCTAAAGACAAGATCACGTTTTTAAGATTATGCGCAGGCTTGACTCAAGAAGATGCCTGGGCGCGCTTAGTGGATGATTTTATGCTGGACATCGAGGAAGAAAGGGGCATTGCCCAATGGGAGCGCGGGTCATTGCCTACAGATCCAAAAACCAGAACCGTATTGACACGGATGTATCGCATTTCTTGGGAAGAATTGGCCAAAGAGAACAAAAGCGGCAAGCGCCTTAGCGAATTTATAGGCCTGGAAAGCGTGGGAAGATTAAAAGAGGATTTTGCTAAAGCCCTTGATCCAGGCAAGCCGGATTCTGCGTTGGTGGCGCGGTTTCCGAATATAGCGAATGATTTTATTATGGCTTACGATGACAGCTACGATGTCGATTCTATTGTGGATGTATTTTTTGAATTGATAGTCGAGGCCCCGGAGCTGGAGCAGGCAAGGGTGCAGGCCAAGATCTTGCGCAGCCTTGATTTCTACCAGAAACTATTCCTCTTGAGAACAGGCACCTGGAGATTCAGAGAGGAGCAGGCAAAATTATTTGCCAGTATTATTTTAAAGAAGCTGGTTGAGAAATTAAATAGGAATAATTTTGCCAGCGCCCAAAGCAGGAAATTGGCTGCTTCTTCTTACTGGTGCGATATCGTGGCGGCTTTAGCCGGCAGAAAAGATATCAGCAGCTGTTTACAGTTTATAAAATCTGATAAAGAAGGAGCCTCTTTCTTAAGCGAAGAAGATTTTATCAGCGTCACCGGCGCAAGCAAGGCATTGGCAGATCAATACGGCCTTTCAAACATCGCGCTGCGCCTTGGGTTTAGTGTCGCGCTGGATCTGACTAGCTCGGGGCAGTTTTTCAATAACGGCATAGGGTTTAAGAAAAGAGTCTGGGATTTTTATGTAAAGCACAAGAGGTTTCCCGGAGTAGAAGAGGGCGGTTTATGCCGGCAGGACCTCTGGGCGATAGAATTACTCAGGACGTTTTTTAGCGGTAGTTTGGATATGTTTCGCATCAGGTTTTTTGAGGAGCGCGCGCAGGAAATAAAGGATTACATAGCGAGGCAGGCGCATAAGGATTATATGCGGATGTTTCGCGAGTTTTTATCGGTATTGCCATTTGACCGCGAGGCAATAGAGTTTAGCGAAAAAGACAGAGAAGAGCGTGCTAGAGACCAAGAGCGGATGAAGGAAATAATCCCTGATTATGATACCAATATCAAGTATTACAAATGGTTTGAAGGAGGGCCCAAGGAGTTCCGCGCCAGCGATAATCTAAAGGGTTACGCGGATTTTGGGGGCTTGAGCGAGGCGCAGCGCGTTGACTTATGGGATGAGGTGCGCCGGGGTAACCGCCTGGCGCGTGATTTCGCGGTGAATTCTAATATCGGCCTGATTTACATCTGGGCCCATAAGATAAAGGAGCTGCCGGTAGCCGAGGGGGTGGCTTTCCTGGACCTGCGCACAGAGGGTTTATTTGGCCTGATGAAAGCTATTGAGAAGTACGATCCGTCTAAGGGCACTAAGTTTTCTACCTATGGCCGGGCCTGGATCAGGCAGGCAATGATCCGTTCTTGTTTTGCCAAGGGAATGATCATGAAGGCAAATTCGGCATTGATATTCAGGCGCGCTAAACTAAAAAGGAAAATAGAGCAGGAGGATGAGCGCGGCGCCGGAGAAAAGGCGAAGAAATCATTCCAGATAAAATACAGAAAGTTAGTCAGGGAATTTGAGAAGCTGGATATGGAATTAAGGGGGGCGCTGGAGATGGTTTCGCTGTATGAGCAGCGTAATAAAAACGACGAGGATTCGGATATGCTGATCTTGGATTCGATTCCTGATGAGGCAGCCAGGGATCCTGCCGAGATAACACAAGGAGTTGACGATCGCGCCTTTGTAAGAGAGTGTATAGACAGGATGGGTAATGAGCGGGCAAAAAGAATTCTTGAGCTTAGATACGGGCTAAAGCCTCCGGCTCCCGAAGAATGGAAATTAATACATAGAAAATTCCCGGCACTTTTAGAAAACCCGGAGACCGGCTGGCCAATCGGCAAGAATTTCCTTACCCTGGAAGAGGTGGGCGCAGTAATCGGGGTCACCAGAGAGCGGATCAGGCAGATCGCTAATCGTGCCGAGCAAGAGTTCAGGCGCGTTGCCACCGAAATACGGGAGAAAAGCGATGGGGAAGAAAATGATCCCTTGTTAAGCGGCAAATTATCTATGCTTTTGGCCATCGCAGGTGTCGCTATCCTTGAAATTATCGCTAGCTCCTTCGGCGCGCCGGGTGCCGGCTTCGCCTGCGCCGCAGCATCTCTTGCGGCGGGGATGAAAGGGGTGTCCCCCGGGGGAACGCCCCCGTATACCGGCCTTGAAACCGGAAACCTGGGGGAGGGTTACGAGCTGACAAAATTCCGGGATTGGACAGAGGCAGGTGTTGCCAGGAGGGAAGCTTTAAAGAATGAGATCCGCGCGCAATTTCCGGATATATTTGATCCTTTAACGCTCTACAGGTTTGAGCCAGATAAAGAAATCAGGGGGCTATTGGAAGAGATCCGCGCAAGTTCAAGAAATGGATTGCATTCATTAGCCCGGAAAACCGCTTCCAGGTGTGCCGACGGTAATATGTCGTCCGAAAAGATCGGTATGGCCATTGCCGATCTGGCGTATGCGAAGGAAGGCTTTAATGACGCGTCTTCAGGGATGATACTTAGCCGTTCCGCGGGGCTGTTTTTGTATCATTTGCGGGAGGCCGGCTGCAGCGAGGTTTGGGAGAGTTTTTGTTTAAGGATGCAGCCGAGAAAAAAACAATCGCTTGATTGCCAGCGTTTTATCCTGGCTTACGGAGGGGTTAATCCTGCCGATATCGACAGGATCGTCGGGGCGATGGAAAAAATTGACCGCGTCGATTTTGTGCCCGCTGAGAGCGCTGCCTTTGCTTATCTTGAATGCCCCTGCCCCATAGAATGCCATCAAACGCTATCGCGCCCGGTGTTAGTGGGGATAGTCACTGCACTTTTGATTTCCGGGAAAAACAAATTGGGGCGGGTCTTAGAGGTGGGCACGGGAAGCGGCTGGCTGGCTGCGATCTTATCCGGTTTTGCCGAAGAGGTTTATTCTATTGAACGCATTGATCTATTGGCTGAAAAAGCTGCCTGCAGGCTCAAGAAACTCGGCATCTCTAACGCGCATGTGATATTCTCCGACGGGCAATATGGCTATCCGAAAGCGGCCCCTTACGAGGCTATTGTGGTCAGTTGCGGCGCAAAAGAGATCCCCAAGCCCTTGCTCAGCCAGCTTAGCCCCGGGGGAAAATTAATCATCCCGCTTTATAACGGGGCAGAGGAGCAGAAGTTGATCTTGGCTAGAAAGAATAAGGATGGGGAGCTGGAGAAAAAAGATGTAATGGATGTGTCCTTTGTGCCGTTGATTGATTCTTGTATGAATGTCTTGGATGAGCCGGGGGATGTACCAAGCCCGGGTGACGTTTTAAAACCTGAAGCAAGTACACTTTCTAAACTGATTCGGGGAATACCTTTGGACATCGAGCCTGGATCAGGATTCCTGGCATTTTGTCTAATCGCGTTGACAGGATTACTCATACATCCTGCAATCGCCGCAGCGGCAGCGGCCTGCATGGCGCTGCCGGGAGCGCAGGGGGATGAAGTTGTTACCGCTGTTTTATACTGCGATCAATTAGCTGCATTACGATTTGATGAAAATGTGGAGATCCTGGAAGAAGATGAGGGTTCCTTTAGCCATTACGACGGTCAAGGAGAAGTGATTTATATACACAAGGTCACCTATAGGAGGGTTAAAAATAATCTTAAAAAAGAGTTGTCCCGCACTAAGCAGGCAACAGTAGCTGCTTCTGACGGCGAGGAGTTTCAGATAAAATATTCTCATCTTGAGCCGGAGCACTTGATTGAGATTTTCCATGGTGATGAAAAAGCAGGTTTCATGCGCTTTCGCGAGAAAAGATCTTTGTTGGGAGAAGAGCTTAAGAACGTTATGGGGGCGCACGAAGAAACCCTGATTGCCAAGCAGGCAGATGAGGCGCTGCCTGTTGCGGTGGCAAAGAAATACCGCGACCGATACAAAGGCATTGGCACTACTTTGATGAGTTTTGCCTTCGCGATAGCCATAAATAGAGGTTGCGAGGTATTTATCCTGAAGGAAGACCGCCGTTTGGATGATTTTTACCGGCATATCGGGTTTCACAACAGCGAGGGGAAATGGTTTGGCTCAAGAGGAGACTGTTGTTACAACCTTACCAGGCCGGTAGGGATATTCAGGAAATGCGCGGAACAGAATGTGTCTTTGCGTAATTCCGGGGAGAATTCCGGGGACACAAAACTTAATTCAGAGGTTCCTAATTGCGCTGGCTCGGAACAGGGACAGTCCCCAAAAAGAGGGGACAGTCCCTGTTCGAATGACCCCCACCGCGCAAAGGCGGATAACAACTTGCCGAAAGACCCGCAAGAGCGGGAGAGGGCGATTCAGAAGGAGATCAGCTTGAATACGCCGATAAATGACGAACAGCGGAGGTATCTTGCCTCCATGCTCAAAGCTGCCCGTGCTGTAAGCCGTAGCGATATTTTAGTTGCGCGCAGATTAGAAGCGATGTCTGCGATGGAGACTCGCGCCGGGCCAATGCCAAATCTTTTTGGCGTAGTCCGCGACTACATCCTGCACTTAGACGCAAAACTCCTCGCAGAAGAAAAATCCATTGAATTAATGCTCACCCTCCTGCACGAAGCTCTATCTTTAGCATATCCGGAGAACAAAGATGAAGATAATGAAATTTTAGCCCGCTTGATGGCCGAGATGTTTATCCGCATTGAAGAGGGTAGCCGGCTTAGCGGTGGGAAAATCTCCTGGTATGAATTTGTAGAGGACAATGCCGAAGCCCTTGGTTATAAAGCCGTTTTTTCTGATTACATTACTTTTTCGCAGCTCTGGTGTAAATTTT
>JAHJJA010000063.1 GCA_018822885.1 Candidatus Omnitrophota bacterium | reverse complement strand
CGTGTGTGGCAGGTTCGTCCTGCTTCGCCCAGCAAAGTAAGTAATTGGGCTTCGCAGGATTTCGCTGGAAAAAACTTTTTGTGCTCAAATTCCTGCCCGGCAGGAAGATTTATAAGGATTTTGCCCCTGTAGCTCATAAGGATAGAGCAACGGTTTCCTAAACCGTGTGTGGCAGGTTCGATTCCTGCCAGGGGCACGTAAATTAAACTGGCAGGATACAAGCAGGTTCTCCCGCCAAAATGCGGCGGGATTAATTCGGCCATACAACTTATGTTCGCTCATTTTATTCGCTCCATAAGTTGTGGCCTCATTAAAATTCATGCCCGGGGCACGTAAATTAAACTGGCTATGTATAACTTACATACACATTCATTACTTAGCGACGGGGTGCTGATTCCGTCGGAAATAGCGGTGCGTTATATGGCTATGGGATATAAGGCCATTGCCATTACGGACCATGCCGATTACAGCAATATAGATCTGGTGATAAAAGGGGTCATGGACTTTTGCGCTCATTGGCCAAAGGATTCAAAGATCAAGGTTTTATCCGGCATAGAGCTTACGCATATCCCGATCGATCAGTTTAAGCCGCTGGCTGACTACGCCCGCAACCTTGGCATTCAGATAATTATTGGCCACGGCCAGACGCCTGTTGAGCCGGTTGTCGAGGGGACTAACCGCGCCGCGCTTGAGTCTGATATTGATATTCTCGCGCATCCGGGTTTTATTACTGACGCGGATGTAAAACTTGCTAAAGAAAAAGGGATATTTCTTGAAATCACCAGCCGTAAAGGCCACTCCAGTACAAATGCATTTGTGGCGGAGCAGGGCCTTAAATTCGGGGCCAAGTTGATCTTAAACCATGATAGCCATGGTCCGCTTGATATAATAAGCCCTGAAGACCTTAGAAAAGTCGGCAAAGGCGCCGGTTTAGATAAGAAAGCTATTGATAAAATCTTTGCCGAAGTTGAAGAATTACTTAAGAAAAAGGGGGCTTTATGAAGACAAAATTTGGTCTTATCCTGATCTTATGTGCTTTTACATTTTTTGGTTGCGCCGCGACAACAAAGAAAGACGACTCTCTTTCCAGAAATCCCGGCCTATTGGAGCCCAGCGCTATATTAAGATTTACCGATCTGCCTGTCCCGAGAGGATTCTTGATGGTAAACGAAGAATCCTACTCTTTTGAGAATGCCGGTACCCGCGTTGCCATGCTCAAGTATAAAGGTAAGGCCGAACCTGAACAGGTTGTAAATTTTTACAAGGAACAGATGCCCATGTATAGTTGGTCGCTCTTAAATATAATAGAATACGGTCAAAGTATCTTAAATTTCGAACGCGAAAATGAGACCTGCCTGGTAACTCTTTTGCCAAAGGGAAGTAATGTTATAGTTTCGATTTCCCTTGGGCCAAAGCCCGCAACTCCGGTCAGGAAAGCCAGAAACCCGATAAAATAGGGCTGATTTCAAAAAGAAAGCGCTTTCCTTGACAACCCCATTTTAATATGTTATACTTGAACAACTTTTCGCGATTTTTTATAACTCTATCAAATCATATAGGTTATGACAATGGATTTTATAAGACAGATAAACTGGCTTGATATTATTATTGTCCTTTTTTTGTTGCGCATAGGTATTGTCGCTTTAAAGACAGGCCTGCCTTCAGAATTATTCAAGATCTTAGGTATTATCGCGGCGATTTATCTGTCTTTTCAATATTATCCTAAACTTTCAGGCTACATTCTTGGCCAGGGGGTTTTTAAAAAGTTAGATCCTGACCTTGTCCAGTTTTTTTCCTTTGTAGCGCTTGCTATTTGCGGCTACATTTTTTTTGTTTTTATAAGATTATTCACTTGTCGCTTCTTTAAAACAGAAGCTGCCCCGGATTTAAGTAAGTGGGGCGGGTTGGTTTTGGGGATGGTCCGCGGCGCTCTTTTAATAAGCCTGGTTTTATTCATTTTTGCTTTCTCAAATATCATATATTTAAGAAAGAGCGTTAAGAATTCTTATTCAGGGAAGTATTTCTTTGCCCTTGCCCCGGCGGCTTACAGGTCGTTATGGAGGGGAGTTTTTTCAAAGATCGATTCCGGAGGAAGATTTAATAGGAGTATTGCTAGCTACGAAAGAAGTGTAGGCTTATGAGATTAGATGAATTTTATAAACTGGTTGTCAAACTCGGAGGCCAGATGGATCCGAGAAAAAATAAATTTATCGCTTCTTATCCTGACACTGCGATACTTTATGGAAAGGCTGATACGCAAGTCAATAAGCTGCTCGTTGGTATTGATATTGAAGTCCCGGAGCTGCTTTTAGCCGAGAGGATCCGCGAGAGGGAGGGTCTGGACCTGGTTATCGGCCACCATCCCGAGGGCAGGGCTTTTGCTTCTTTGGCCAAGGTGATGCAGGTTCAGGTGGATATCTTAAAGCAGGCAGGAGTAGACCTTAATCTTGCGCAGAAGCTTTTAGATGAAAGGATGCAGGAAGTCGGAAGAAGGCTGCTTTCCGCTAATCACACCCGCCCTGTTGACGCGGCGAGGCTCCTGGATATGCCGTTTATGTGTATGCATACACCGGCGGATAATCACGTATTCGATTATTTAACACAGCTTATGAATAAGAAAAAACCTAAAAAAGTCTGTGATATCGTAGATATATTAAGTGACATCCCCGAATATAGAAACGCGGAGCAGATCTCTGTCGGGCCACGGCTCATACTTGGTAATCCTAATTGCAGGGTCGGTAAGATCCTGTTTGAAATGACCGGAGGCACAGAGGGTTCCAAGGATGTCTTCGGTAAACTTTATAAAGCAGGTGTGCGTACTCTGGTAAGTATGCATTTAAGCGAAGAGCATTTTAAGAAGGTCAAAGACGCCAATCTCAACGTAGTCATCGCCGGCCATATCTCAAGCGACACTTTAGGCCTTAATCTTCTTTTGGACGGGATAGAGAAGAAAGCCAAAGAAAAATTCCACGTCATAAGTTGTTCCGGCTTTCAAAGAATAAGCAGAAATTAATTAAAATCCACTAAAAGACCATGAAGGGACCGATCCCTGAAAATATTTTAGAAGATATTTTAGGCAAGATAGATATTGTCGAAGTCGTCTCCGGGTATTTGCCGCTCAAGAAAGCAGGAAGGAATTTTAAGGCGCTTTGCCCGTTTCATCACGAGAAGACCCCGTCTTTTATGGTCTCGCCTGACCGCCAGATCTTTCATTGCTTCGGTTGTAATGAATCCGGCAATGCTTTTAAATTTCTGATGCGTTATGAGCGCCTTGAGTTTCCGGAGGCAGTCGAGCTTCTGGCAAAAAAAGCGGGAGTGATTTTACCGCAAACCAGCTCCGAGGATCCAAAAGTAGCTAGTTTGTCGACGCAACTTTACAGGATAAATGAGTTAACAGCTCTTTTTTATGAAAGCCGCCTGAATTCAACAGAAGGGGCAAAGGCAAAGGATTATCTTTTAAAGCGCGGCATAACAGAAGAGACTATTAAAACGCTAAAGATCGGTTATGCCCCTGAAAAGTGGGATGCCTTGATCACTTATTTAAGGGCCAAATCCGTACCGCTTTCTCTGATCGAAAAAGCTGGGTTGATTTTGCCTAAGGAAAACGGAGGTTACTACGACCGTTTTCGTAATCGGGTCATCTTTCCGATCGCAGATATAAAGGGGAGGTTTCTTGGTTTTGGAGCCAGGGTATTAGACAATACTTTACCTAAATATATAAATTCTCCGGAATCCCCCATTTACACCAAGGGTAAGAATCTTTACGGGTTGGGATCATCCAGGGACCATATAAGAGATAAGGATTTTGTGGTGATTGTCGAGGGTTACCTTGATTTCCTTATGCCTTTTCAGGCCGGCTTAAAAAATATCGTGGCTTCGCTTGGCACAGCTCTGACCCAGGAACAGGCAAGGCTCCTAAAACGCTACACCCAGAACATAGTGATGATCTACGACGGGGACAGCGCGGGTGAATTAGCCGCTTTAAGGAGCCTGGAGATCTTTATTGAAGAGGAGATGTCTGTTAAGGTCGTCTCTCTGCCGCAGGGCAGCGACCCTGATACCTTTGTGCGGAAATTCGGTATCGAGAAATTAAATGAAGAGGTCTCGCGGGCAGTGAATATCTTTGATTATAAGATCAAGGTGCTGAAAACGCGTTATAGCCATAAAGAAGTAGAAGGCAAGGCGAAAATCAGTTCTCATATGCTTGAGACGATCTCTAAGTTTAAAAACGCGGTCCTCAAATCAGAGTATATGAAGCGCCTTGCCGAGGAGCTTGATATCAGAGAAGACGCTTTGTTTCAGGAAGCCGCAAAGATTAATAATCAGAGGGAGCGCTTTGATAGCGTGAGTCCCTTGGCGCAAAGAAAAACATTAAATATAAATCCGACGGAGAGAATGCTGATCAAGCTTATGCTTGAGGAGTCAGAGCTTATTCATAGGATCAAGGACAGCATAAATCCGGCTGATTTTATCGATGAGCGCGCCTCAAGGATAGTTACTCTTATGCTGGATTTTATAGAACAGGGCAAGAAGATCGAGGCCAGCCTCCTGATCCACCATCTTGGCGATGAAGAAATATCCAAGATAATTTGTGAGTCGATGTTTTTGCAGGATGATTTAACAGAAAAAAACAGGGAGATGCTGGCGAATGACTGTATTAAGAGGTTAAGGACCGAGAAGATCAAACACAGGAAACAGTCGCTTCATGAGCAGATAAAGGACGCGCAGGATTCAGGGGATAAGCAGAAGTTAGAGGGCTTGGTGCAGGAATTCCATACTTTAATAAAGAAAGGTGAGGGGACGTGAAAAAGAAAGATTACGCTTCTAAAGACATGGAAAAGATCATCGCCTTAGGAAAGCAAAAGGGCTTTCTTACTTATGACGAAGTAAACGACATGCTCCCGGAGGAGCTTTCCTCGTCGGAAGACATCGATAAACTTTTTGAGATGCTTGGAAACGAGGATATCGAGATAATAGAATCCGGAGAAGAAAAATCTTCGGAAAAAGCCGCGCTCATCCAAAAGGAAGAGATGCTTGCCGAGCAGTTAAAAAGCGAGGAGAGATTTCTGCCTTTGGATGACCCCGTTAAGATGTACCTTAAGCAGATGGGCTCCATCTCTTTACTTTCCCGGGAAAACGAGATCGAATTGGCAAAGCGCATCGAAGAAGCCGAGGACAGGTTTAAGCTGGCAGCGCTTGCCACAAGATTTGTCAGGAGTGAAGTCGCCGCAGTTGCTAATGATATTATCGAGGGCAGGATAAATCTTGAGGAAGTGGTTAAGGAAGATATTAAAGTAAAGAAGAACAACGTCCTGCCAAAAATAAAAAGGACAGCCAAGTCCCTTAAGGCGACCCGCAGCGATTCCCGCGCGGTGCATCTTTTACTGCAGTTCAATTTTACCACTTCAGTGATCGAGGGCGCTGTGCGCAGGCTGAATATCCTGCTTAAAGAGGTCGACAGTATCGATCGTAAGGGTAAGGGTAACAAGGCGCAGAAGTCCGCGATATTGAAGCAGATAAATGAGAATTGTAATAAGGTCCGCGAACAGATGAAGTTTATTAAATCCGCTCATCTGAAGTTTAATCGGACCAAGAAGAAGCTTGTCGAAGCAAACTTAAGGCTGGTGGTGAGTATTGCCAAGAAATACACCAATCGCGGCCTGTCTTTTCTGGATCTGATCCAGGAAGGCAACATCGGCCTTATGCGCGCGGTAGAGAAGTTTGAATACAAAAGAGGTTACAAGTTTTCTACTTACGCCACCTGGTGGATCAGACAGGCGATCACCCGATCTATCGCTGATCAGGCCCGCACTATCAGGATACCGGTGCATATGACCGAGACGATAAATAAGATTATCCGTTTCTCGCGCATGTTTGTGCAGGAGAACGGCCGCGAAGCCACCCCTGAAGAGATAGCGCATAAAATGCGTCTTCCGCAAGAGAAGGTAAAGACTATTTTGAAGATCGCCCAGGAGCCCATCTCTCTGCAGATGCCTATTGGAGACGAGGGGGACACTCATTTCGGGGATTTTATTCAGGATAAAAAGGCCGTGTCGCCGGCAAACGAAACCGTTCGTTCGATGCTAAAAGACGAGATGAACGCGGCGTTGAGTTCACTGACCGAGAGAGAGAAAAAGATCCTGATATTGCGTTTCGGCATCCTTGACGGATGCGCGCACACTTTGGAAGAAGTAGGAAACGTATTTAAAGTGACCCGCGAAAGAGTCCGGCAAATTGAAGCAAAGGCTCTTAAGAAATTAAGGCATCCAACACGCTCAAGACGCCTGCGCACATTCCTTGATATGACCCTTGCGCATCAAAGAGAATACTAAAACGGGATTATGAATAAGAAATTAACCGTTGCCTTGATCTTGGTGCTGGTTTGCGCTGTAGGCGCGTTTTGCTTGACAGGGAGAGAGCGTGATTTCAGCGACCCTAATAAGCCGGTCAAGATAAAACTTGGTCAGGAGTTTAGCCTGATCTTAGATTCTAACGCAACTACCGGTTACCAATGGCAGTTTGCCGAGCCAATTTTTGATAAGAATATTGCGGAATTTGTGCGCTCTGAATACATTATCCCTAAAACTAAACTTGTTGGCGCTGGTGGGAAAGAGATCTGGGTTTTTAAAGCGCTTAAAGCGGGAAAGACTACTATTTCCTTTAAATATGTCAGACCATGGGAAAAAGACGTTTTGCCCGTAAAAACAGCCAGTTTCGTAATTGTCGTAACTCCCTGATACGCCTCGAAAAATACTAAATTTTGTCTTGCCCCGTTATAAGTTCTGTGGTATCCTAATTAATTATTTGATTTTGAAGCATGGAATAGTCCGATTTTGGGGCCCATAGCTCAGTGGTCAGAGCAGCTCCGACGCTCGGCCCAATGTATTTTTGGGCCTCGGTCGGAGCCCCGACCTCAGACATTTGCTTTCGTCCGGTCTGAGCGTCGGGGGTGACTCATAAAATGGCATATGTGTATATAATTCAAAGTAGAAGTAATGGCCGGTATTACATCGGAAGCACATCTGACATAGATAGAAGGTTTAAGGAGCATAGTCAGGGAAAACATCATTCAAGCAAAAGATTTCCTGATCCCCAGTTAGTTTTTAAGCAAGAGTTTGATAGTATTGAAATGGCCAAAAAAGTAGAGCTTAGATTAAAATCTTTCAAGCGAAAAGACTTTATCGAAAAAATTATAAAAGACGGAGTAATCAGAAAACTTGGGGCCCATAGCTCAGTGGTCAGAGCAGGTGACTCATAATCACTTGGTCCGGGGTTCAAATCCCTGTGGGCCCAGATTGTTGGATTTGAAGGGCATTTAGCTCAGTTGGTTAGAGCGCTACATTCACATTGTAGAGGTCAGAGGTTCAAGTCCTCTAATGCCCAGTAATAAAAAATGGTTGGCTCAGCCCCGACGCAGCATTTCATGCTGGTCGGGGTCCCGACCGAGCGTAAGCGATGCCGACGTCCACAAAAGAATGGAGTCGGCATTCCGACCGAACGAAAGTGAGCGTCGGAAGCGTCGGGATTGGTTAGCCTGCCCTGGCCGGTTTTTTCACGGAAGTACTTGGGCAGGCCAGGGAGCGCTACATTCACATTGTAGAGGTCATAGGTTTTTCGAGTGCTATTAATTAGCAGTCGAATCCCGACCGAGCCGAAGGCGAGGCTCGGGACAAGTCCTATTACGCTCACCACTTTAATAAGAAAAGGAGTAGAATTGTCTATTGACCTTAAGTCGCAGCTAAATAACCTTGTCAAGTTACAGACGATAGATTCCGAGATCTACACGTTAAATAACGAGAAGCAAGCCAAGCCACTAGAAATAAAGGCGGCGGAAGAAGAATTTGAAAGCAAAAAGAAGCATTTGGCGGAACTGGAAAAGAATTTACTGGACCTTCAAAAGGCAAGGAAGGAAAAAGAATTAGAATTGGCCGCTAAAGAAGAAGAGGCTAAGAAACTTCAGGGTCAGCTTTATTCCCTAAAAACAAATAAAGAATATCAGACTATGATGCAGCAAATCCAGGATTGCAAGGCCGACGGTTCTGTAATTGAAGACAAGATCCTGGGGTTATTTGATAACGCGGATAAGTTAAAGATAGAAGTAGACCGGGAAAATGAGAGGTTAAAGGGCGAGGAGAAAGTATTTAACGACCAGAAAAAGAAAGTCTCCGACAGGATAAAAGAGATCGACGATAGGCTGGCCCAACTTGATGCACAGAGAAAACAAGCCATACCCGATATTGATCCTAAGATACTTTCCCAGTACGAGAGGATACTCGCTAATAGGGACGGCCTTGCTATAGTCATGGCAAAAGATAATAATTGCAAAGGTTGTAATATGGTCGTGCCGCCGCAGGTAGAGAACCTGATAAAGATGTACGACAAGATAATTACCTGTGAGACCTGCAACCGGATTTTATACATAGAAGAATGACCCAGCCCTCCCAAGAAATGGGAAGAGCTGGCAGGAAGAAAGAGAAGGGCTGGGTGAAGGAATTGGAGATCTATATTGATGGGGCGTCAAAGGGCAACCCAGGGCCCAGCGGTATCGGCGTAGTCTTCTGTAAGGACGGCCAGACCATTAAAAATCTTTCAAATTATATCGGAAACGCCACCAATAATGTCGCTGAATACACTGCATTGATTTTTGCCTTGCAGGAAGCCTTGATCATGAAGGCCGAGGTTTTAAAAATAAAAACAGATAGTCAGCTTTTGTGCAGGCAGCTAAATAAGATTTATAAAGTAAAAAATAAGAATATTCTCGTCCTTTATAATCAGGCCATTCATCTATTGGGGGCTTTTAAAAAAGTAAGTTTTGTCCATATTCCCCGCGAAGAAAATGAGGGCGCGGATAAGCTGGCGACTTTAGCGGTAAAGAAACATAAATAACAAGCAGGCAGAACGTGGCTGCTCTCGCTATTGGCGGGAGAGGAAAGTCCGGGCTCCACAGGACAGCGTAATGGGTTAATCCCCATCACCGGCAGCGAAAGTTACCGGGAGGATCCAGAGCCACAGAGACGAGCCCGCACCTGTATTTAAGGTGGGGGAGTGAAACGAGGCAATCTCTACGCGGAGCAAGGTTCAATAGGAGGCGATGTGCCGGTCCGGCGCGTTAACAGCCTCGGGTAAACTGCTAGAACCTTGACGGCAACGTCAAGGCTAAGAGGAATAGCCACTAAGGATGCGCAAAATTCGCATTGACACAGAACCCGGCTTATTCTGCCTGCTATTTATATTCACAATAACAAAGTATCGTAACTAAGGAGGGATCATGTCTGGCCACTCAAAATGGAAAACAAATAAAGGCAAAAAAATGGCTGCTGATGCTAAAAAGGGAGCGATTTACACTAAGCTTATCAAAGAGCTGACTATAGTCGCCCGTGATGGCGGGGGCAATCCGGATACAAATTCAAGGCTTCGCGCTGTTATGCAAAAGGCAAAAGAAGCGAATATGCCTTCAGATAACGTAAAGATGGCTATTAAACGCGGTACGGGAGAAATCCCGGGAATAGTGTATGAGACAGTTATGTATGAAGCTTATGGTCCCGGGGGAGTCGCTATAATGATTGACGCCCTTACCGACAATAAGAACAGGACTACGGCTGAATTGCGTAATATCATGTCTAAAAAGAACGGAAATATGGCGGGTGCCGGCTCGGTCAGCTGGATGTTCACCATGAAAGGATATTTTTTGATCGAAAAAAGCCAGGCTAATGAAGACGAATTGATGGATTTAGTTCTTGAGGCTGGCGCCGAGGATATGAAATCAGATGATAAGAATTATGAAATCACAACTGCCCCGCAGAATTTTGAAGCCGTTAAGAAGGCGATTGACGATAAAGGCATCAAATGCCAGGACGCCGAAGTGACAATGCTGCCCAGTTCTACGGTAAAGGTCACAGGCGGAGACGCCAAGACTGTGTTAGGGCTTGTCGAGGCGCTTGAGGAGCACGATGATGTTCAGGCGGTTTACGCCAACTTTGATATACCCGACGACATACTGGAACAGGCAAGCACGGAAGAATGATTATAATTGGAATCGACCCCGCATTAACCATCACCGGTTACGGAGTGATTAAAGCGGAAAAAGGAAATTTTTCAGTTATTGAGGCGGGGATTATTCAGACTTCCCCTAAAGAGAAGTTGGAGCGCAGGCTGGATAAGTTGTACAAGGGAATAATAAAGCTTATCTCTGATACAAAACCGGGTTGTTTGGTCCTTGAAAAATTATACGCGCATTACCATCATCCGGCAACCGCGTTTTTGCTAGGGCATGCGCGCGGCGTAATTTGCCTCGCGTGCGCGAATAAGAATATTCCGTTATATGAATACGGCGCAACCAGGGTAAAAAAAGCGGTAGTGGGCAAAGGGCTGGCTTCCAAACCGCAGGTACAAAGAATGGTCGCGGGTATACTTAAACTGAAGTGCCTGCCGAAATACCTTGATGTCACCGACGCCTTGGCACTGGCGATAGCCCACAGTTATATCATAAAGGCAAAAGTATGATCTCAAAGATATCCGGTAAACTGGTTGAAAAAGGGAACAACTATCTTGTGCTTGGTATAGGAGATATCTGTTACGATGTATTTCTGCCGGCGGCGGTGATGCAGCGCGTGGAAGATAATATCGGCCCTGATGGAAAACTCAGCCTTATAACTTTTCATTATCATCAGGTCGATCAGAATAAAAGCATTCCGGTTTTAATCGGATTCCTAAATGAAGTAGAAAAAGATTTTTTTGAAGTATTTATCACTGTTTCCGGGATAGGCCCAAGAGCGGCTTTAAAAGCATTGAACCAGCCGATCTCTCAGATCGCCAAAGCAATCGATGAGGCAGACGTCAAATTCTTAAAGTCATTGCCGGGAATAGGGGAGCAAAGGGCAAAAGAGATCATCGCTAAATTACAGAATAAAGTAGGCAGGTTCGGGCTGATCAAAGACGCTAATGCAGGGAGCAAAGATTCAAAGGCAAAGGATATATCCGAAGAGGCTCTTCTTGTGTTAATGCAGCTGGAATATAAAAAGCACGAAGCTCAAAGCATGCTTAAGAAAGTCTTGGAAGATTATCCTGACCTGCAAACAACCGAAGACCTGTTAAACATGGTCTATAAACAAAATAAGAGTAAATAATATGGCAGAAGACAATATCAAACCGGCGGTTGAGGCATTGTTGTTCGCGAGTGAAAAACCTTTGACTATTGATGTGATAAGAAAGGCGCTTGATAATCTGGATGCGCCGATTGTGCGCGCGGCGCTTGAAGAGCTAAAAAGCGAATACGAGTCAAGTAAACGCGGAATGCGGCTGGCGGAGATTGCCGGAGGCTACCTCATGGTCACCTCCGCGGAATTCGCTCCTTTCTTAAAGAAGCTTTTTAAGGAGCGTTCATCGGAAAGGCTTTCCAAGCCGGCGCTTGAGACACTGGCTATCATTGCCTATAAACAGCCTTTGACAAGACTTGAAATAGAGACCCTAAGAAACGTCAACGTAGACGGAGTGATGAAAAGCCTTCTTGATAAGAGTATGATAAGGATTAGTGGAAGAAAGAAGGTTCCCGGACGTCCGTTTGTTTACGGGACTACAAAACAATTTTTAGAGCACTTTGGATTAAGATCTTTGAATGACCTGCCTAAGATGGAGGAAT
>JAHJJA010000001.1 GCA_018822885.1 Candidatus Omnitrophota bacterium | reverse complement strand
CCACGATCCTGTCTTTTAACGGCCCTATCGCGGTAAAGACCCTCTCGCGCTCATCCGCGGTCTTGACCCTTCCCAGTAAGAACACTTTGCCCTCTTCTTCTTCGGCTTGAGTATAGACCTCCGGCAAATTTAATTTTTTAAGCAGGTTGTCAATGCGCTCTTTGGTCTTAAAGATATCGACGCTATAGACCCTGATCTGAAAAGACTGCTCTCCGTAAACATCCTTATAGGCAAAGGTGGTGGTCCCGGGCCCCTTCGCGTTTACAGTGATCTCCGAATTATTGGCATCGGTGACATCGGCGACAGCCGGATTTCCGATGACTACGCGGCTGGGAGAGCGGGTCGGAAAGATCCTTGTTTCCCCGACGATCATCTTGACAAGCTCCACATCAGAGCTGCATTCACTTATAGGGTGAATGAATAAAAACAACGCTAAACCGAGCAATCCTGCAGTTAAAATTTTAAAAGTTCTCTTTGCCATTAGT
Organism: Candidatus Omnitrophota bacterium; assembly: GCA_018822885.1. GTDB lineage: Bacteria > Omnitrophota > Gorgyraeia > Gygaellales > Profunditerraquicolaceae > JAHJJA01. Next base: position 5,767 of record JAHJJA010000001.1, on the reverse strand, counting down.
CTCCTTTTTTACTCAAGGGGCTTTTCTTCTTTTTTATTTAATCCGTGATATATCTCGACGACTTTCTTTGGTTTCTCCGGTTCCTTTGGTTTGACCTGCTGTTGTTGATAAAACTGCGGCATAACCGTCTTTAAAACCGTGTCCCAATCCGCCGGAGGGATACTCTGCACCTGCGCGTCTCCCTGCGAACGCAAGGATAAACGTATCTTTCCGTTTTCCTGAATAAAAGCGACGATGCTGGCTTCTTTAGGCGTAAACGCTAAAGTGATCAGTGACGAGGAGGCTGCCGTCTTCTTCTTGGTTGTGCTGGCGGGCTGGCCCCCCAGTTCCTGGCCGACTGCTAAAACCATTACATCCTGATAAAGGGGCATCATGGTCATTTTGCTGGTCACTTTTCCATCCGCTGTCTTTACAGGAATACGCACGCTTCCTATGACATCTACCCTATCACCGGGCTTGATCAATCCGCCAAGGGCGGCTATGTTATCTACCGATACAGTCATAGCCCTTTTTCCCGAGGGGATTTTTTGAGCCAAGTTTATCTCCTGCTTGCCCGGCATGCTGACTTTATTTAAAAGTATCTGTTCACCCTTGGAAAAGGGCGCTAAAGCGATCTTGCCTATTACCTTTTCAACGAAACCAGCGGCTTGCGGCTGTAAGGTGCTTTTGCTTTTTGTCTCCTCCTTGACCATAGCTTCAGTGATCACCGTCCCGGCGGAGATATCCTGTTGTGCCACTACGACAGTGGCGGCATCCTTTTGGCTCAAAGCCAATCTCGCCGCTGTTTCTTGCTGCTGCTGCTGCAGAAACATGTTGATAAAGACCAGCGCCAGAACCGCGCAGGCAACCGCGATGATTATAGGTAAGAATTTTTTTGGCAGCACTTAATCCACCTTTCCTTCAAATATTTCTATTTTTGTCCCGCCGGCTAATTTATTAGCCAGCTCCATGATCGCCTTCTGTTGTTTGTCAAAAAGAAGCCAGGCCTTGATATTATCCCTTAATTCAGACAGGGTCTTGGGCTCTGACTTCTTCATGCTTTCAACCTTTACTATATAATAACCGTCCGGGCCCTTAAAAATATTGCTTATCCCGCCGGAATCCAGCGTCGGAGAAAAAGCCACCTCATAAAACTTATCAAACCTGACGCGCTTTTTTGGGTCAGGGTCGATTATAATAAACCCGAGGTCTCCGCCCTTAGAAGCAGTCGGGGCTTTGGAATACTGTTTGGCAAGGGAAGCAAAATCAACCCCCTTAAGCAATTCAATATAGACCTGCTTTGCCTCATCCTCGTTGTTAGTGACGATCTCAAGGATCCTTCGCTCCTCCGGTTCCTTAAGCAGTTCTTTATTCTTGTTATAAAAATCCTCTACTTCGGCGTTGCTGACCTCGATCTTCTCCATCTCCTGGCGCAGTAGTTCTGCGACAAGTATTGAGATCTCCGCGCTCTGTAAATCCCTGGCCACGGACTCCCGCTTATCCAACCGCCTGTTAATGGCTTCCTCATAAAGGGTATATTTACGCACCAACTCATTCTTCAGGTAATTGATCTTTTCTTCTCTATTATCGATCTTGTTTTGTGTCAGGCCTTGCGCGACAAGCAACGCGTTATAATTTTCAATCTCCTTATTAAGGTCCTCCGCTGTAATATAGAGATTACCCACCTTAGCTACTACTAACGCTCCGATCGGAGGCTGGCTTATTTCAACTCCCGGTTTAGCCTTAGGTTTAGGCTTTGCGCCCCAAGGCATAGGCAATTGATCGCAACCCGTTAAATAAAGGCCAGCCGCTAAAATAAAGACAGACACTATAAACTTCTTCATCTTACCCCCTTAGTTAGATTAAATAATCACCTTTTTTTTGATCTCAAAAATCATGCGGGCAGTCTTAACAGCCAAGTTTATGAAAAGAAATGCCGCGATAAACACGAACAAAACCACCACTCCCGACCAATAATTCATCAGCATCACAGGAGCAAAAGCCAAAGCAATGCTAAAACTTACGAACATTCCGTAGACCAGCAATACCCAGGAACAGATCTTAAGCCCCCAGCATAGAATATTCAACAATAGCCCTTCGCTTACTTTAATCTTTTTTAATTTCATTGATTATCTTGATCAGCAATTCGGCGATCTTGGCGATTAAATATAAAAAGCAAAACAGAAAAAAGAACGAGCCTATAATAATCAACCCTCGCCAGCGCGGTTCTCCCGGGGCAAGGCCCATAAAAATACCGGTACCGCTTAGGACGCCAAAAAACAAAAAAATCCAGGCAGCGATTTTTACCACTACACTGGACGCCTTTAAAAACCCTAAATGTTCGCGCATCAATCCTCCTCACTATTATACTAATTTCTATCACAAACTAAAACAAATTGCAAGAAGAAAAATTGAGCCGCTTTTATTGACAACCCTGCGGCGAAATCCCGCATGCTTTTTGCGGGGCAAGCCGCTACCATTTAACGCTTGGCGGCGAAGTCCCGCAAGTATTTGGCGGGATGAATTACAGCCCCCCAACCGGCCCATGCTTCGCTCTACAATAAGCAATAGCTTGAAGAGCTTCGCAGGGCTCGTTGGAAACATGTATTAGCCCCAACCGGATTTGAACCGGTGTTTAGTGGCTGAGAACCACGCGTCCTAGACCGGGCTAGACGATGGGGCCATGTTTTATAAATATACCATAATTCCTAACGAGGTCAATAATTTTATTGACCCCCGTGTTAATCGGTATTATACTTCATTTGACGTCAGCTAACCGGTAAAAACAATTATGCCTCTACACGTAGGAATAGGATTAAGCACCGACAACGACCCGCAAAAGGCGGCCAGAGAATGCATAAGGCAGGCAAGGGAAAATCTTAATTTCACGAGTTTCAACCTCGCTGTTGTTTTTAGCACGCTGGATTACGCGCATCCTACCGTGTTTAAAACAATCGGCAGCCTGCTGGAGAACGTTCCGATCCTCGGAGCAAGCAGCCTTGCTATCATATCAAGCCAGGGGATATTTAAGCGCGGCATAGTGATCTTGCTTCTGGCTTTTTCAGAAGACATACACTTGAGCACGGCCTGTTCTCAGGATATCAGATCAAGGCCCATACGCGAAACCGGCAGGCAACTCGCGGACAGATTATTATCCGGATTAAAAAATGTCCCGCGCGACTTCGGCATCTTTTTCGCGGACGGCCTTATTCCGGACAGCTCAAGCCTGTTAGCCGGAATACAGGAAAGGCTGGGAAGAAGTTTTCCCTTGGCCGGGGCGCTTGCCTCTGATAATCTTGCCTTCAAGAAAACCTACCTGTATTTTAACGGACAGGTCCTTAGCGATTCGGTCTGCGGCATGCTTTGGGGAGGAAAAATAAATTTCGGGCTGGGAATCAAACATGGATGGAAACCTCTTGGCAAGCCCCACTCTGTCACTAAATCAAGCGCCAACATTGTTTATGAGATCGACGGCGAGCCGGCAGTGAAATTTTATGAAGAATACCTCGGAAATGAACCCTCCCGGCTAAAGTCAGAACTAAGGCATATTTCCATTCTTTATCCTCTGGGCATACATTTAAAAGGCGAAGAAGAATACCTCTTAAGAAACATCCTTTTTATAAATGAAGACGGATCGCTGGTCTTTCAGGGCGACGTCCCTCAAGGGTGTGTCGTGCGACTTATGATCGGGACAAAAGAATCCTGCCTGATGGCAGCCGGCAAGGCGGCAGGAGAAGCAAATCGAGGATTAAAAGGGAACCCGGCGAAATTCGCCCTGGTATTTAATTCCGTTTCAAGAAATATTTTATTAGGAAGGCAATCTGTCCTGGAGTTAGAAACCGTCAAAGAAAAACTGGGTGAGAATACGCCCATAATCGGGCTATACACTTATGGAGAACAGGCGCCGCTAAAATCAATCGGTTACCACGGTAACACGTATTTTCACAACCAGACCATAACCATATTGGCGGCCGAAGGTTAAAGAACCCGTGGATGACTGAAAATCAACAGAAGGATAATCTATATGCTAAATGATCCGCAATTTACTTATTTTCTATTTTTCGGCATAACAATCACCATTGCCTGCCTTGCCGCGGTTATTGTGTTAAAAATGCGCGCGATCAAACAGCTGCGCTCAACCGTGAACAATTTAAAAAGATCGCTCGATGAGATGGATGAACAGGCAAAACTTATCGTGCGCACGGATATCGAACTGAACAAGGCCCAGGAAGAACTGGATAAAAAAATCGGGGAATTATACGCCCTGCAAAAGCTATCGCGGGAGATAACCACCACCCTGGAAGAAAGCCAGATCTTTCAAAAGATCGGCTCCGCGGAACTGGGAGAGCTGGGTTTTGAAAAGGCCTTTGCTTTTCTGTGGGAGGCCAAAGGTTTTAAGCTGCGCTTAAGCTTGGGCTATGAAACAAGCAACCTCCAGAGAGTGATCACAATGATCAACTCTGAGGCCCTTTACTCCGAAATAATAACCAAGGCCCAGGTATTATCTTCCGCCTCTCTTAGTAAACAAAACCCTCAGCTAAAAGAAAAGATCTGCCGGGTTTTTGACGTTTATTCCTTTGTCATCACCCCTATCCTCCCCAAAGAGGCAAATAAGGGATTTTTATTTGTCGGGACCAAAAACGCCGGGACCTTTATTTCTGCCGGAGACGAAGAGCTTATCGCCATCTTAGCCAACCAGCTCGGGCAGGCAATGGACAATGCCAAGCTTTTTGAAAATACCTGGCGGGCACAACAGGACTTAGAAAATAAGGTCACTGAAAGGACCAATGAACTGACCTTAGCGTTAAATGAAGTAAAAAATATCAGCCGGAGAAAAACTAATTTTATCTCAAGCGTCTCTCACGAATTACGCACCCCCCTTACCTCAATAAAAGGCTACGCTTCGATATTGCTTGCCGGAAAGCTCGGGGAGGTGCCTCAAGAGGTCCACGAAAGGCTTGAAAAAATCAACAAGCACAGCGACGAGCTTGTGCATATGGTAAACGACCTTTTGGATATCGCGCGCATTGAATCCGGGAAAGTCATCATGAACAAGGAGTCCGTCGATCTTAAGCAGATCTCCGAAGAAGTTTCGGATCTGATGTCTGTGCAGCTAAAAGAAAAAGGCATCCTGTTTTCCTCCAATATTGCGCAGGAAGCAAAAGATGTCTTTGCGGATAGGGGCCAGATCGCGCGCGTATTTATCAATCTGATCGGCAATGCCTCAAAATTCACTCCCTCAGGCGGAAAAATCAGCGTTAATATACGTAAATTATACAACTTCGCTCAAATAGATATCTCGGATACCGGCTGCGGCATCTCTCAAGAGGCGCAAGAAAAAATATTTGAGGAATTCTACCGCGTTGACAACGCCGTAAACCAACAGGTAAAGGGCACCGGGCTTGGCCTTTCCCTGGTAAAACACATCATCGAAGCGCACGGCGGAAAGATCTGGATAAAAAGCGAGCCTGGCGCAGGTTCGACTTTTAGTTTCACTATACCATTAGCAATTTAAGGAGAAAAATCATTATGGCAAGAAAGATTCTGGTTGTTGATGACGACCCTGATATCCGAGATGTATTAAAAATTACCCTTTCAGAAGAGGATTACGAGATACTCGAGGCCGGCGACGGAGAAGAAGCGCTCAAGATCATCCATTCCAAGTCGCTTGACCTTGTTCTGCTTGATTACCGGATCCCTAAAATGGATGGCCGTGAAGTCTGCCGCCGCATAAAAAAAGACCTGCTACTAAGCCACCTGCCCATCATCATGGTGACCGGCTCCGGTG
>JAHJJA010000062.1 GCA_018822885.1 Candidatus Omnitrophota bacterium | reverse complement strand
TACCATGCCTTAGATAAGAATTCCCTAATCTAAGATATGCCCAATCGTTTTTAGGGTTAAGTTCTATAGCCTTCTTGAATTTTAATGCTACTTCTCTTGGCGAGGCATTATTCTCTTCAGAATAAACCTGCTGTATTTCTATTCTTTGGAGAAGAAGCTTAGGCTTATTTAATTCTTCTAGCCTGGTTACAATATATAACCAAAGGAGCCTGGCTAATTTATAGGTTTTAAAAGACTTCAGAAAATTTATAGCCTTTAAATCGGAAATACCCTCATAAGGAATATGCGATCCCGAATCATTAATCCCCATCATGGTAATGACCATGTCAGGACGGTATGCGTCGAGATCAGATTCCAACCTGTATAATATGCACTCTGTACCGATTCCACAAACACCTTTATCTATCACGCTGAATTTTATGCCGATATTACGCTGATTAAGTATCCCCTCAAGAAAAGGAGGATATTGCCCCGCAGTAGTAGATTCTCCTAAGCACATAATGCGATAAGCCCCTCTTTTGGCAATGGAAATTCTATTCCTGCACTCCTTCATCGACAACAATACAAACCCTCCCAGGCATAATCCTATTTCAAGGATAACAATAAATAAGAAAAACCCAAATATTACCAGGGCTATTTTTTGATAGAATGATGTTTTGGTTAGAGTTTGATTATTCTGGCTCATGAAGATATGTTGTCTATTAGGTTATTATCCAAGTTAGTGACAGAGATTATTTCTGGAATATTGGTCTACTTACTATATTTATACTAATTACTAATTTTTATTCTATTTATTTGATTAGCTTATCTTCTTGAATACAGTTATAAATATTTTCTGCCACAATACCGTATCCTTTTTCATTACAATGTGTTCTGTCTATTACAAAATAATCTTCTTTTTTCTCTCCGTTTAAGAAAATCTCTTGAAAGGCTCGTTCATTATCTACAAAAGGAACCGAATGTTTCTGCGTAATTTCTTTTAAAATTATATTAAGATAGGCTCTAGCCCCTTTGCCATCATAATCAGGATAATTTTGCACTAATATCTTTACCCCTCTTCTCTGGGATATTTGAATCATACTGGATATATCAAGCGCTACCCAATCCCCTATTTCTTGATCATACTTTTCCCGATAAAATGTTTTTGCAATGATATCTTTCACTATGGGATTCACATTGATATATTTTTCTAAAAATTGCAGGTCTTCTTGATCTTGCACTGGGTCTCTTACAAAATATAAGGCAAAAAATGAATAAAATTGAGGGCACCAGGGAGCGTATTCTATTGCTTTCCTAAAATACTTCCTCGCTTCGGTTCTGTTCCCTTGCGCGATGTAAATTCTACCTATAGAGTGATACGGAATAGCAAAATTAGGCATTTTTTCTATCATTTTTTTATTCCACAGTATTGCTTCTTTATATTTTCCTTCTCGCTCACACTCGGATGCCTTACTACACCAGATAGAGAAATTGGGCGTTTTGTCTATTATCTCCCTACATCTCGATATTGCTTCTTCATACCCACCTTCTAGCTTACAACCATATACTTTACTATTCCAATCTATAACTTCGGGAAGCGTGCCCATCTTTATCGATGGCGCATAACGTTGTTTTGTTTTATTTTCTATCTTAAGGCTTAACAGCTTAATTAATTTAAATATTTTAGTACTATATAAGTAATCCTGCAGTTTGTAGCCTATATCTTCTTTGTGAAGCCGCCTCCCATATCCATATGGATTCCAAAAATTCGCTCCTCCTGCCAAAAGTATTATAAGATCCGGATTCATCTCATCTATGTAATCTTCAAATCGATCTAAAATCATAGCTGTGTTTTGACCGCCGATCCCCCTATTAATAACTTTTATCTGCTTCCCATTAGCCCCTTTATTTAATAAGTTTTCAAGTTGCCTTGGGAAATTCTTATCTTTTTGCGCCCCTATTCCAAAAGTTAAAGAGTCACCTAAACATAGAATAGTATAGCTATTCTCTTCTTTATGAATTATTTTATTTCTTGTTGCTTCATGTAAATGGATAAAACCGGTTATACGTAAAATTATTTCCAGAAGGAATAAACTTGAGATAATCCCTAAGATCAACGCCATAAACTTGTTTTTTTTATCTCGCATTATTAATCTCCACGAAAATAATATTTTCTAATATCTGACAATCCATTCTACTTCTAAAAAATACGCGAGGCGCATACTAGCGTAGGTTGCGCTTTGCGTCGGAGTAATCCGGGTCTATCTCAAGGGCCTTTTTGAATAATCGCGCTGCTTGGGCTTTATCACCCTTAATATTATAGACAACGCCTAGATTATTATATGCTATCGGGTTAGAAGGGTCGATTTTTATCGCCTCTTTAAATAAAGAAGCCGCTTCTTCTTGCATGCCCCTTAAGCTATAAACTATCCCTAAATTATTATAGGCTTCGATATTATCCGGATTGATCTCCAGCGACCTCTTTAAAAAGACCTCCGCCTTATCAAAATCCCCTAAATCTTTATAAATAACCCCGAGGTCATTACAGGCATTTGCATAGTGGGGGTTTATTTGCATGGCTTTCTTATAAAAACCCGCGGCCTCTTCTTTTTTTCCGAAACCGTAATAAATAGCTCCAAGGTTATAATACGCCTCGGCGGAATCCGGATTAATTGCCAGCGCCCTCTTAAACAAGTCTATTGCCTCCTGCCTCTTCCCCATATGCCTGTAAACGACCCCGAGATTATTAAGAGAGCTCGCATGGCGCGGGTCTATCTTGAGCGCTTTCTCATAACAGGCGATTGCCTCAATGGGCTTTGACGATTCATAATAGGCGAGGCCGAGATTATTATAAATCTTGACGCTGTTTGGGGATAATTTCAAAGTCCTTCCATAAAAGACAACCGGGTTTCTCCAAAAGTTATTTTGCTGGATCGTTAAGAAAGAATACGCTAAAAGCAGGCAGGCTAAGATCGCAATAGAGGCTTTTAGTCTCCCTTTCTTGCGCAGCAGATTCAAGCTATTTGCTACGATAAGAAAAAAACCGATTGAGGGTAAATACAGCCAGTGTTCCGCCATATAGGCATTGATAGGATATATGTTCGAGGAGGGTAAAAGCGTGATAAAAAACCAGAAGATAGAAAAACTGGCCAGCTTGTCAGCATTTCTTCTTTTAAACGCATAAATCAATAAAGAAACAAAAATAATAAACCCAAGGATCGCCTTAAAGTCATAAAAACGAAACAGCCCACTGCCATATTCCATATGCAGATTCAAAGGCAAAATCAAAAGGCGCGTATAATTAGTGATCGCCACAAAAAATCCTGGCAGCCTTTCCAGGAGAGTTGTTTCGATATGTTCAGGGGGCAAGAATGAGCCCAATCCGGCTAATCTCAATATAAGATAGGCGGTTGTGAGGGCCAAAATCGATAAAAATCCGGCCAGCCGCATCTTTACTTTAAAACTAAAGTGGTAAAGAAGTATTGCCGCCGGAAAAATTAGCGCGTTTTCTCTCGAGAAGAGGCTCAACGCGAAACTAACAAGCGAAATGATTAACAAAATAGAATTTTTTAACTCAAGGTGCTTTAGATAAAAGATAAACGCAAAAAGCAAGAATAGCGCTGCCAGAGGGTCAGCCCTTCCGGAAATATAAGTTACAGCTTCAGAATGTATGGGATGAACAACGAATAACAGAGTTGCGAATAATGAAAGCGCTTTGTCTCGAAAAAGGATGCTAATCAACCAATAAAGCGATAATGCTACAAAAATATGCAGCAGTATGTTTGTAAAATGATAACCAAAGACATTTAATCTCCAAAGCGAATAGTCCAGCGCAAAAGAAACCATCTGCAGCGGTCGATAAACACAAGAGCCCTCTCCGATCCCGGCCCAAATATTTTTCTTAAAAAGCTGCGCAAGGCCGGACAAGTCCTTTATACAAGAATTATCTCTTACGAGAGCGAAGTCATCCCAAACAAATTTTGCGCCCAAAGAATTATAATAGACTGCTATACCTAATAAAATGATCAAAAGAAATGGAATAAGAAAAAACATTTTATTTTTGGTGTCAATCATTTATTGCCTTTCTCTGCATTTGCTGCCTGTAAGGAGCCAGTAATTTCAGAAATTTATCATCCACTTGATACCCTAACCTCCGTACCTTTTCACAATGCCAAAGCGCCAGATCATATTTCTTCTGTCCAAAGTAAAATACGGACAAATTAAAATGCGCGACAGCAAAACTAGGATTTATGGCAATCGCTTTATTCCATATCTCTATGGCTTTGTCTACTTGGCCCATATCAGCATAGATCGCCGCAAGGTTATTGTAGGCTTCAAGGTACTTCTTGTCGTGGTCAATCGCCATAGAATAATACCTGATAGCTGCCTGTCTATCGCCGGTCTTATCAAATAATTCTCCTAGTTCGTAATATATAATTTTTTCCTGAGGGAATATCTTCAGGGCTTCCTGACAAACAATGATCGCCTCTTTATATCTGCCGGAGGAGTTATAAGTTTTGTATAGATTATTATACAAGAAGTACTGCCTTGGATTCATTGCAATGGCCTTCCTGTAACAGTCGGCTGCCTCCTCGATCTTATTCAAATTCCCATACTCCCTCCCCAGTTCGTTATAAAATAAATAATTGTT
>JAHJJA010000061.1 GCA_018822885.1 Candidatus Omnitrophota bacterium | reverse complement strand
GGCATTAAATTAGTAAGCCTTCCGGATTTCCCTCTAGAGCGGATGATCCAGTTAGCTTCTGCTCCGACGGAAATTGCGGCCAAGATATATTCCGGGATCATGACTAATTTAAGCAAAGCGCCCCTTTATGGTTCGATCTTACAGAGTATAAAAAGAGGCAAGGCTTCGGAGATAGATTATATAAACGGGGAATTTGTACATTTGGCAAAAGAAAACTACACTACAGCACCTCTTAATGAGAAATTGGTAGAGATGGTGCATGAGGTAGAGCAAAGTAAGAAGTTTTTCAGCAAAGAAGATTTATTAAGCCGCGCGAAAGGATTATATAATTAAGATGAGCCAGATCAACTCTCCATTTCCCAGGTTAAAGTTAACAGTGACGGGCGTGTTTGGACAGTGTTATCACGGTTATAAGATCGGTGATGAACTGTTCCTGGAAGATTTCACCCATCCGCCTAAGTTCTTTTGTCTTGGTTTAGCGCATGCGCTTTTTCCTGTGATCTATGCTTTGAGTTTTGGCGCTAAATTCCCTTTTCGCGATAATCAGCGTTCTTTGCTGGTCACCTGTCCCGACGGCGGCAAGCTTGAATTTAAGGCTGAGATCCTGGATAAGGAAGGCAAGGTCGAAGTTCTGCCGAAGGATCTTACGTTCAAGGGGCCAAATCCTAAGAAAATGGTTTTAGAGGTTGTTAAGGCAAAAGGAAAATGTACTTTTGGTTATAAGGTAGGAGATAAATGGGAGACGGTTGGGTTAAAATGCATTCCCGATTTTTGCGGAGCGGCATTTCACTGTGCCTTCCCGGCGCTATTTGCGCTTAACTTCGGAGCAAAGTTTTTCTTTATGGAGAACCCGAATTCAATAGACACAGTCACCTGTCCCGACGGAGGTAATATTATATTTAAGGTCACCAGGATAGAGGAAGATAAGAAGGAAGAAAAATGAAGAGACGAGTAGTGATCACAGGTATAGGCCCGATTTCTCCTAATGGTATCGGCAAGGAGAATATTTGGAATGGGATGTCAAAAGGAATCTCTGGTGTAAAGAAAGTGGATAGCTTTGATGTCTCGATCTTTAATACCAAGATCGCGGCTGAAGTGCGGGATTTTGACCCCTTTAAATTAGGCCTGATTCATGATGAAGTAATGCGTATGGATAGGTATGTGCAGTTTGGTGTTATAGCCGGAGATATGGCAATCAAAGACAGCGGGCTTGATTTTTCTAAAGAGGACCCGGAAAGAGTCGGGGTGTGTCTTGCCAATGCCATCTGCGGAACTAAATATATGGAGGAAGAGTTTGCCCTTGTTACTGACGACGGCAAAAAGCCGATTGACCCTTCTAAAGTGCGTCCCGATCTTTATGATGCCGCGATGTTTAATACTCCTTCAATCGAATTAAGCGCCCGTTACAAGCTAAAAGGGATTTGCAATACTGTATCTACCGGATGTACTGCCGGAACAGATTCCATGGGGTTTGGTTTAGAGGCGATTCAGGACGGGGAACAGGATATTATGATCTGCGGTGCGGCTGAAGCCCCGATTACCCCTATAACTTTCGGCGCTTTTGACGTGGTTAATGTTTTATCTGTGCATAATGACGAGCCGGAAAAGGCAAGCCGTCCTTTTGATAATAAGCGCGATGGTTTTGTTTTATCTGAAGGAGCCGGTATCTTGGTTTTAGAGGAGTTGAATCACGCTTTAAAACGCAATGCCCATATTTACTGCGAGGTGCTTGGTTTTGGCACAAGCTGTAACGCTTATCACATGACTGATCTTCCCGCTGACGGCGGAGCAATGGTCAGCTGTATTAGCTTAGGTTTAAAAGACGCTGATGTAAAGCCACAGGAAATAGATTATATTAATGCCCATGGTTCATCTACGCGCATGAATGATATTTTTGAGAGCACTGCTTATAAAATGGTTTTTGGTGATTATGCTTTTAAGCTTCCGATCAGTTCTTTTAAATCCATGATCGGCCATCCGTTGGCTGCGGCTAATGCGGTTGAGTTTACGGTATGCGCTTTGATTTTCGAAAAGAATATCCTTCCCCCGACTATAAATCAGGAGGAGAAGGATCCTTTGTGCGATCTGGATTATATTCCTAATCAGGCGCGCGCTAAAAAAGTGAACACAATTTTAAAAACAAGCAGCGGTTTTTCCGGAATTCATTCTTCGTTAGTACTAAGGAGATATAATGGATAGAATAGCAGTTACTGGTATAGGAGTTGTCGCTCCTTCGGGTATCGGAAAGCGCCAGTTCTGGGCCAATATTAAAAGCGGGCGTTCTTTTATAAAAGAGATCACCCGTTTTGATGCGTCGCTTTATCCTTCGCATATCGCAGGCCAGATCGATGAGTTGGAAAAATACGGTATGCTTTCAGAGCGATTACTGAAGAAGATCGATGCCTTTTCCCATATGGCCTTGATCGCTTCAGAACTGGCTTTGCAGGATGCCGGTATTGATATTAAGAATGAAGACCCTAATCTCGTCGGTATATTTTTGGGTAATGCTATCGGGGGGTGGCTTTATGCAGAAACAGAGTTGCGCGATATGTATATTGAGGGGAGAGAGGGAGTTTCTCCTTACATGGCTTCTGCCTGGTTTCCGGCAGCGCCCCAGGGGCAGGTCTCGATTTACTATGGAATAAAGGGTTTCTCAAAGACGATTGTGGCTGACCGCGCCGGTTCTTTGATGGCGCTTGGTTATGCGCGTAAAGTCTTAAGCAAAAATAAACTGAATATGATCCTTGCCGGGGGGACAGAAGCCCCCGTTACTCCTTATTCATTATTGTGCTGCAATACCTATGGTATGCTCTCAAAGAATAATGTCCATCCTCAAAGCGCTTATCGGCCTTTTGATAAGAAGCGCGATGGCTTTGTCATCGGTGAGGGCGCAGGAATTGTGGTGATGGAGGGGGTGGAGAGGGCAAAATCAAGAAAAGCCAGTATTTTAGCTTACATTTCAGGATATGGCACTAGTTGTGATGGGGTTGATAGGATTCAGCCTGCTAGTGACGGAAAAGAATTGGCCCGCGCGATCAGAATAGCGTTAACTGATGCCAAAGCATCTCCGGAGCAAATAGATTATATTAGTTTGGATGGCCTGGCAGTGAATATCTGGGATGAATCAGAGTTGAAGGCGGTCAAAGAAGTGTTTGGCGCAAGATTAAAAGATATTCCAGTTAGCTGTCCAAAATCAATGTTCGGGAATTTATTGGGAGCATCCGGAGCAATAGATATGATCACTACGATTTTAGGCATGGAACATGGAATGGTTGCGCCTATGATCAATTTGGATGAGCCGGCTTCTAATGGTTTAAATTATGTTTTAAATCATGCCAAGCCGCATAATATAGGTAAGGCATTGATAATTTCCCGCGGCAGGGGTGGTATTAACTCAGCATTAGTTATTGAGAAGGCGTAGATAAGTATTGCAGTAGGGACTGTCCCTACTAATCGAGTTTTGTATTAATTACAAGATAAGTCAAAAGGAGGCAGTAAATGAAGATTTTATTTGTAATGCCGAAAGTCGGAGCGTGGGCAACGCATGGGATACATAGATCACCAAATCAGCTTTATGCGCATTGGGCTAGTTATGTGCGCGAAATAAGAGGATACGAGGATGTTGCGGTCATAGATGGTAAGGCTGATCAGCTTTCAATGGAACAGGTTGTCGAGCAGGTAAAAATTAAAAATCCGGATGTTGTGGTAATGGGTGAGCAATTGCACGGTTATGGCGGATACGGGGTTTTGCGCCATTTTAAAGACGCGGCAATCGCCATAAAAAAAGTCCTGCCTAAGACTAAAATTGTGCTCGGAGGCCTTTGGTATTCTGCGATGCCTATACCGACCCTGGAAGAAATACCAGAGGTCGATTTTATAGTTATGGGTGAGGAGGAATCTTTCGGGGATTTAATAGAGGCGATAGATAAAAATAAGCCGCTTAAGGATGTGGGAGGAGTTACTTCGCGCGTTGATGGGCAAATTGTGATGGGCCCGCATAAGCCGTTAATGGAAGATCTGGATAAACTTCCCCTGCCCGCTTATGATTTGTTTCCGATGTATAAATATGTCGGTCATACTTACTGGAAACCGTTTGTGGATATGGTAACATCGCGCGGTTGTCCTTCGGCGTGTACTTTCTGTTATGAATGGGATCAGTTTGATCCGCGTTCGCCGTCTGACTTCCTGAAGTGGCGCGCAAAATCTCCGGAAAGAGTAATGGAGGAGCTTAATCTTTTGCATAGGAAATACGGAGTCAAAGTTGTAGTTATCCAGGACGATAATTTCAACGTTGATCCTGCTCGAGTGCAGAAATTCTGCGAGCTTAAAAAAGCATCTAATAATCCTATTAAATGGGTTTCTTTAGGACGCGCTATTGACTGGGTCAATTGCGAATCGATTTTACCTCTTATGAAAGAAAACGGTTTATTCATGGGGGTTTTTGGCATCGAGGTTACAACGCAGTCAGAGCTTAAGAAAATCGCCAAAGGCATTACATTAGATCAGATCAAGAAAACCATTGAGATCTTGCGTAAGAATGATATAGCGATTGTCGCAGATATTATGATGGGTTTTGATTATGATACAGAAGCGATCATCAAGCAGCGTTTTGAGTTTACTGATGCGGTAGATCCGGATATTTTGTGGGTTGGCTATGTTACTCCTGCTCCGAATTCTCCGATGTGGAGGATTTCTTTAAAGAAGAATTGGATCGATCCTAAAAAGGTAGATTTCAGCCAGTGGGATTTTCTGCATCCGGTTATACCTACCGATTATCTTACCACAGATGACCTCGGCCGCCTGGGTTCATGGTGCATGCGCGAGTTTTTCTCGAAGCCGGGCCGCATCAACAGGATTATGGAAAGTAATTTTGATCCTTTGGCAAAGCTTTGTTTCAAAGATGTCATGGACGGTATCAATAAATGGGAAGCGGCAGCTACTAAAGGCGAAGTACATATCTAAATTATCAGGGACTGTCCCCGACGTTAGCTTGCGGGTAAACTAAAGGGACTGTCCCTAAGATTTTAGGGAGGACATATGAAAGAAAAGATCAAAAGTGTTCTGGTGAATCTCTTAAAGGTAAGGCCAGAAGAATTAAAAGATGATGTTTCTTTGCAGGATTCAATCGGAGTTGATTCGACAGAGATGGTCGAGTCAGTGATCGCTCTTGAAAAGGCCTTTGGCACTAAGCTTAGCCCGAAGGAGGTCACAAAGTTTTCCACTATTAATGATATTGAGAAAGTGATCAGCTCAAAAATCGGTAAATAATGGATATAATCGACCTAAGCCTTCCAATTGATGAAAAGGCTTTTGAGGTTCACCACGTTGAAATCGAACGGGTGAGCCACTCGGCAGGCGTTAAGAAGTTTAACCGCGTGATCATGGGTAAGACGCTAGCCGGAAAGCTCGAATATCTGCTCGGCAAGCGCATTATTAAGCCAAGCGACCTGCCGGATGAGGAATTTCTTTCGCTTGAAGTCGTGCATTCTCCGGTCCATATCGGCACCCACCTGGATTATTCATTCCATTACGGTTCAAAATCAGAAGGCCGGCCATCAAAAACCGCAGATGAGATCCCTCTTGAGTGGTGTTATCAGGACGGAGTAAAACTTGATTTCACACACAAGAAACCTGCTGATGTCATTACTGCTGGTGATATAGAAGCAGCGTTAAAAAAAATAAAATACACGCTTAAGCCTTTAGATATTGTGCTATTACATACCGGAGCGGATAAACTTTATGGCGGGCCAAAATATTTTGCTGATTATCCGGGGGTGGATGTTTCGGCGATAGACTACCTATTGGATAATAAAATAAAAATATTCGGCGTAGATACCATGGGCATAGACCGGCCATATCGTTTTATGCTCAAAGAGTTTTTGGAAAAAAGAGATCCTAAGTTATTTTACCCTGCGCATTTTTACGGCAGAAAGCGCGAATTTATCCATATCGAGCGTCTGGCAAGATTAGAGAAACTTCCGGATTTTGGTTTTAAAGTAATTTGTTTTCCGATTCGTATTAAACAGACCGGAGCTGCCTGGTCGCGGGTAGTGGCGATTCTATGATTAAATCATTGATTAAAGATCTTGAGAAGATGATGGAATTCCCCAAAGAGGGAGTTTTTAGCAAGGTTTTAGTTAAGACTGAAATCTCAAATTATACATTAATGTGCTTGGCTAAGGGGAGCGATATTTCTGAGCATACTTCCACGCGCGAGGCAGCAGTTACGGTTTTAAAAGGCGAAGGCATTTTTGTGTTAAAGGGCAAGAAGATAAAAATGAAGCCCGGTGTATTTATCTTTATGTCTAAGAACGCGCCGCATTCATTAAGCGCAAGCAAAGACCTTGCGATTCTATTAAGTTTATTCGGAGAATAAGGTTCAAGACCCGGTCTTAGCTTCGTAATAGAAAGTCAAGACCGGGTCTTGAAGTGACAGGAGGACGATATGGGCCATACATGCAATTCGATAATTATTAACGCACCATACGATTTGGTTTTTGATATTTCAAATGACATCCCGCGCTGGATTGAATTGTTCGGCACAGAATATAAAAAAGCAGAAATACTCGAGAAGAAGGCCAACAAGATCACCTTTCGCCTGACTGATGAAGATGATAAATCCTGGGTTTCCTTTCGACTGCTTTATAAGGAAAACTATTTTGCCTATGCCCAGCGCCATGATCCGCTTTTTCCCTTTAAATATATGAAGATCATCTGGCTTTATACCCCTAAGCCAGAAGGGGTAGAGATGACCTGGATTCAGCATTTTGAAATGGAGAAAACATTTAAATTTAACGATCAGCAGATTGAGGGTTTTATAAATGAAGGCTCCCAGGCTAATCTTAAGATCTTTAAGGATATTATAGAGAAAGAGGCCAAGAAAAATGCGTAAATCAACGTTTATAATACTATGTCTGCAGGGCGCGATACTTTCTTTTAATGTGGCAGCCGCGGCAGCGCTGATCCCTTCGATAGCTAACGATCTTGTCTTGTCTCAATTTTACGTCGGAAGGATCATCTGGCTATATATGATCCCTTATGGGTTAGCTGCCCTTTTATACGGACCTTTAGTACGCGCGGTCGATGCCAGGGACCTTGAAATATTCTGTATGCTGTTTTTCTCTTTTGCCAACCTGTTAATCGCTTATTCTAAATTTATTTATCCGGTTTTTGTAGGCAGATTCTTAATGGGGCTTTTTGGGGCCTCGATCATACCCCTTGCGCTAATTTTAATCGCAAAACATGTGGAAGCAAAACATCGAGGAAGGTTCGTAGGGATATTTTTTGCGTCTACATTTGTAGCTTCCTTATTGGGGCTTTTCTTAAGCGGGATCGTCAATTGGCGCCTGATTTTTATTATACCGGGTGTAGTCGGATTCGCAAGCTGTATGCCTTTATTTTTTGAAATGCCAAGTTTTAAAAAAGAGCTTACCGGTTTTAAAATCAGTTATCTCGCGGCGTTTAAAGATAAGAGAATCATCTCCATATTTAGCTATATATTTTTTATCAGCATATTTTATCATGGAGTACAGCAGTGGCTGGGGGTTTATTTTTCGCATAGGTCATTAAATCAATTTGTCATCAGCATGTTGATCACCCTGACCAGCTTTAGCGGGATCTTTGGCGAAGTAGCCGGAGGATGGCTATCCGATAAGCTGGGAAGGGTCAAGACTGTGGATTTGGGAATAATCTTTATGGTGATAAGTGTTGTCTTTCTGCTATTTAAACTTCCGGTTTTGATTTTGGCTTTGATCATGGTCGCCTGGGGTTTTGGATGGACTTTGAACCATGCTGGTTTATCGACCATGCTTACGGATCTGCCGCAGGAATTTCTGAATGAGGCGGCAAGCCTAAACAGCGGCATCCGTTTTATCGCAGGAGGCCTGGGAGCTGTTTTAGGCGGTTTATTAATGCAGAAGAGTTTTAATTTCGGATTTATTGTTTTTGGTGCGTGTCTGATTTTGTTAGGGTTCTCGGCTAAGAAAATACTGGTTGCGAAATCGTAGGGACGTTTTCCAATTCAAAGCTAAGAGTGTCCCCATTGGGGACACTCTCCCGATTGGTTTGGAAAGCGTCCCTGTAAAGGGAGGAAAGATGAACGAATTAAAAGGAAAGACAGTTATAGTTACCGGCGCTAGCCGCGGAATAGGCAAGGCGCTTGCTTGCACAGCGGCAAGTTTAGGCATAAATCTGGCAATCGCCGCGCGCCAGGAGGGCCCGTTAAAAGAGACTGCCGATGAGATCGCCAAGAAATATAAAGTCCAGGTTTTGCCGATAGTCTGCGATGTGACAAAGCTGGCGGACCTTGAGAATCTGGTAAATAAGGCTAAAGAGAAATTCGGCGGTATAGATATCCTGATCAATAATGCCGGGGTCTCAAGCCAGTATCCGTTTCAGAAGCAGCCTATTGAAGATTTTGAAAGGCTGGCGCATACAAATTATTTAGGTTATGTGCGCCTGATCCGGCTGGTGATCAATGATATGATAAACAGAAAGTCCGGAGCGATAATCAATATGGTCTCTGGTTCCACGCTGTGTGATCC
>JAHJJA010000060.1 GCA_018822885.1 Candidatus Omnitrophota bacterium | reverse complement strand
CTGCGCTGGATTCGGAGGAAAACGGGAATCTGGATAACTTTATCGAAGATAAAGGAGATGTGAGTTGCGCGTTAGTAGATAGGGCGCTCTTGATCCGGATCCAAAAAGAGGAAAACATGAATCAGGGCCTGCGTTTTATGGTCTACCTTTTTGGTTATAACGCAAAGAAACCATTTGCCGATATGCCAAAATGCCGCATACTTATCAGGGGTTCCAAGCTCACAATATTTGATGGCCCCAAAAGGATCAATATCCCGCAAGGGGTCCTTTTGACGGTTAATAAAAAGGCGCTGATTCTTAAGCTGCCGCTTGAGGTAATAGGCGATCCGGAGTATATCTTAAGTTCTGTCAAGGGTTACGGGGGAAATTTTCCGTTAGATACTACCGGATTCCGGATGATAGAGATTGAGTAGCGAGGGAAATAAAGGGTTATAAAAGGTAAGCGGGAGGGGCTATGTTGGAATTAAAGTCAATTAATATTAAGAAGCCTGAAGATGTCAATTTGATCTTAGGCCAGAGCCATTTCATAAAGACTGTGGAGGATTTGTACGAAGTTTTGGTGAATAATGTGCCCGGTATAAAGTTTGGGCTGGCTTTTGTCGAGTCTTCCGGGGCTTGCAAGGTGCGTTCTGAAGGCACTGACCCCGAGTTGAAGAAATTGGCCGAGGTAAATGCCTTAGAAATCGGAGCCGGGCATTGCTTTATTGTTTTCTTAAAGAATTCTTACCCGATAAACGTCTTGAACGCTATAAAGAATATCCCGGAGGTTTGCAATATTTACTGTGCGACGGCTAATACGGCGGAAGTAATAGTCGCGGAAACTGAAAATGGTAGAGGTATCATGGGTGTTATCGATGGGGCTAAGCCTAAGGGTATAGAAGAGGCGCAGGATATCGTTTGGCGCAAGGAACTGCTTCGTAAGATCGGGTACAAATTATAATTTAAATTCTTGCAATTCTGTCGGTCTTTTGCTATAATTTTTCATTGTGTATAAATGGACTCAAAACAGATACGGAAAAATTTCAGCCGCTGGGCTGGTTGGTTTGGAATAAACTTTTGCTCTTTGATAATAAGGGTGATTCCTTCGCGTTATCTGTATAGTTTTGCCTGCGCTATCAGCTCTATAGGGTATAAACTAGCATCAAGCCAGAGAAAAGTAGGGTTAGAAAGCCTTAGGATAGCTTTTGGCAATGAAAAAAGTCAGGATGAGTTAGGCAAGATTGCTAAAGACAGCTTTACCAATATGTCTAAGTCAGCTATTGAGCTTATTTTTCTTATTGATAAGCCGGCTCAACTTAAGGATCGTATTAAGATATCAGGCAAAGAGAATCTGGATCAGGCGCTTTCTAAAGGTAAGGGCGTGATTTTGGTGAGCGCGCATTTCGGTAATTTCCCATTATTGCTCGCCAGGCTTAGTCAGGAAGGTTATAAATCTTCCGGGATCATGCGCCCGATGAGGGATCCCCGAGTAGAGAAGATGTTTTTTGATAAACGAATGAAATACGGCGTCAGGACGATATACAGCCAGCCGCGCAATACTTGCGTGAATGAGACTATAGAGGCATTGCGTAAGAATGAGCTGGTGTTTATCCCGATCGATCAGAATTTCGGCACTGCCGGGGTATTTGTGGATTTTTTTGGCAGGAAGGCTGCCACCGCAACAGGGCCGGTGATCTTTGCCCAGCGCACAAAGGCGGCATTATTACCTTGTTTTATCATAAGACAGCCGGATGATACGCATAAAATAGTTTTTGAGAAGCCGATAGATTTAAAAGAGGCTAAGACCCCGGAAGAAACGATACTTGTAAATATTCAGAAGTTAACCGATATCATAGAATTATACATCAGGAAATTCCCTGCGGAATGGGGATGGGTCCATCGCAGGTGGAAAACAAAGCCAAAATAAAGGAGGTGCTACATGGCAGACGAAGTAAAGAAGGAAGAAAAAAGCTGTTGTGCAGATGGTAAAAAAGCGATGTCGACCGCGCTAAAGGTGCTCTTAGGCATTGTTATGTTGGTCCTGGCGGGTTATCTTTTACTTGGCCGCTCTTGGTGGCAGCATAGCTGGTTATTAATAAAAGGCTGCGCAGGCCCATTTTTGGTCTTGGCCGCGGTAATAACCTTTGCTATAGCGAAGGAATAAGTTTTTTTGAGCTTTGAGTCAATAAAATATGGGG
>JAHJJA010000059.1 GCA_018822885.1 Candidatus Omnitrophota bacterium | reverse complement strand
CTGGGTGCCGTTTTTCCATTTGCAAAGCTCAATATAACCGTTCGTATGCATCAGGAAATAGTAGCCATTGTACATTTTTCTTGAGTCGCTTGGGTTTTCCTGGAATCGAAAGTTAACCCAGGCAGTTTCCCAGGCGTAACTTGAACCCGGCTGAATTGTCTGCATATCTAACTCCATTGTAAAATCAGCCGGCTTTATATCGGAAGTTATGCGGTCACCCTGGCCAGAAAGTTCTCCGTCTTCGATGACCCAAGACCCGGCTCCTCTCTCCTGACACCAGCCGGGCACTTCTGAAACAATTTGGGCATTATAATAACGCTTAAGAACCAATGACAAGCCGCGCGCAGGTATTGAAATATCAGTGTTCTCAAGAATAAGATCGCCATTACGGATAATCACGGGTTCTGTAGTCCGGGGGCCGGATTCCGCGCCGTTATGAATAGCCCCGCTTTCATCTCCGCCAGTACTAAAACTCCCTCCGTTACAATTATCACAGTCAGTTCCGCCTTCAATATTTTTTAATTCAAAATCTGAAACAAATTCAAAGCTTCCTTTGTAGTTTTTAAGGTCTATCTTATTCTTACTTACAATAAGCGCGACTTTATCCCAATATTTATTAAATTGTTCGTCCAGCATCACCGGCCGCGGAGAACTTACTCCGGGCAGATAAACTGAAACGCTGTCTTTATTAAATCCTTCAACAAGGCAGAAATGCCTGTTGCCGGTAATATTGGTGATTATTTGGCCTTTGAAGGAGAGTTTGCGCAGAGTTTCGAGCTCAAGCTTGACTGCTTTTGTGTAGAGCCCGGCTTTTTGCGCGGCGAGTTTTATATCGTAGAGGGAATTCATCCCGTGTTTTTTCAGGGCGAGCGTAGTAAGTTCTTTTAGCGGCTCATTACAAGTTACGCCTAAGTTTTGGAATGCTTTGCCAAGGGCATCAGAGCCGCAATTTAACGGACACGTTTCAACCGCGTAGGATTGCGAAACAAGTAATAAGAAACTTACAAAAAGAAGAATTAGCTTTAAACTGTCATTGCGAGCCCCGAAGGGGCGAACCAATCTATTTATCATAATCTTACCTATCAGTAATTACTGCCCCATCCAGCGGGCTAGTAATGCTTATCGCCGCCGGAGTTGTATCAAGAATGATCGAGTCAGAATAAACGCCTGACCAATTGCCGCAGGCATCCCTAAATTTGGCATAAACTGTTTTTATGCCGTCCTCTGAACTTAAACTCCAGTTTTTAGTAGCTGCATAATCTTCCGGAATTGCCCAATTAATATTATCATTTGAAAAGGATACTTTTGAGACCCCGCTCCCTCCTTGATTATCTTCTGCTGTAATATTGAGAGTAACGGAAGCTGAATTAGAATAGGTAGAATCGTTATTGATCTTAATTGTTCCGTTTGGAGGGATTAGCTCTAAGGGAAAAACTAAAGTAGAGTTTTTGATCATGTAGATCCAATAGCCTCTTCCCGGCTTAAAAACCGAAGCTTGAGAGAAACCACCCGATTCATATTCCCAGATGATGCCATAATCGACCCCTTTTTGCAGTGGCCAAAGAGCGTCTTCAGCAGCGATTTCCCCTATAAAAGGACAACCGATTAAATTCCAGCCTTGGGGAAGATTAATGGTTCGGTTAGCCGGTGCGTTACCTGTAATAGTCATGGCTATGGGCTGTGTGCCGGTTACAAAAATCCAGTACGCAACCCCTAATTCAAGATAATCAGAATCATTTAATATTTTATAGGCATTAGTAGGATTATCCCACTTATACATAACCATGTATTTGCTAGGATATAGGGCAAAGAAACTGCTGACTTTGTAAGGAGTAGCAATTGGAAGTGATATTAAGTTCCAGCCGGCCCTAAGATTAAATTGGAAGGATTCTCTAGTTCGTGAATCTTTTTGGGAGCGTGCAGCAAAGCAAAACTGGCTTACAAGGCAAAAAAATAGGACCAGAAATCCTAAAATCATCTTTTTTCGGATCCTGATCCCTAAATAAGGCATCCAACCTCTCTTTTATCCCGTAGCTGGATATATTTTACACGAAGCCTGCCTCTTGTCAAGAAAAACTAGGGAG
>JAHJJA010000058.1 GCA_018822885.1 Candidatus Omnitrophota bacterium | reverse complement strand
GGCCATCGCGGCGTGCGCCTTGGGGTGACATACCCGGAGGTAAGCGCTATGCAGATTGAGGCGATCTTTGAGGCTGCTGCTGAACTTCTCAAGGAAGGAAAAAAGCCTTATCCGGAAATCATGGTGCCCGTTGTTTGTGATGTCAAGGAGCTTGACGACCAGATGGTGGTCGCTAAAGCAGTTTACGCAAAAGTTCTAAAGAAATACAATATCAAAAAGATCGACCACATGTTCGGCACGATGATCGAGATCCCCCGCGCAGCTTTAGAGGCGGGAAAGCTTGCCAGCGTAGCGGAGTTTTTCTCATTCGGGACAAACGACCTTACGCAGATGAGTTTTGGATTCTCACGCGACGATATCGGAGGGTTCCTGCCGGAGTACCTTAATAAAGGCATATTGGCGGATGATCCGTTTCAAACAGTAGATCAGGAAGGTGTCGGCGAACTGATCAAAATAGCTATTGAACGCGGCCGCAAGACCCGCAAGGATCTTGAAGTAGGCATTTGCGGTGAACACGGCGGAGACCCCAGATCAGTCGAATTCTGCCATAAAGTGGGGATGGATTATGTGAGTTGTTCGCCTTTCCGCGTTCCGATCGCGAAATTAGCGGCAGCCCAGGCAGCGCTGAAAGAGAAAGGAAAGTAAAACCTTAAACCATGGAAGCCTTAAGGACATATCTCAAAGAGATCCGTACGATCCCTCTGCTTACGCACGAAGAAGAGATCTATTTGGCTAAGCGGATAAAAAAGGGGGATGAGCAGGCGCGCAAGAAAATGATACGTTCCAATCTGCGGCTTGTGATCAATATGGCCAAACGCTATATCTATCTTGGTATACCGCTTCTTGATCTGATCGAGGAGGGTAATCTGGGCCTTATGAAGGCGGTCGAAAAATACAATCATAAAAAGGGATTTCGTTTTTCAACCTATGCCGCTTGGTGGATCAAACAAAGTATAACCCGCTCGATCTCTGATCAGGGAAAAATGATCAGGGTCCCGGTTTATATGAATGATCTCATCACTAAATGGAAGAAAAAAAAGGAACATCTCTCCCAGAAATTAAAACGCATACCTACTGATGAGGAGATCGCTAAGAAAATCAAGCTCTCCAGGGACAAGATCGAACAGATCAACTTTTGGATGTCTACATCTACTTCTTCGCTGGATGCGCCTATAGGTGATGAAGATGAAAGCCAGGTCTCTGATTTGATTGAGGATAAGAACTCAATCCAGCCCGATGCTCAAATCGAACACATATTCGATAAAGAGCGGGTAAAGAGCCTGATGGGTGTTATGAGCGAAAGAGAACAAGAGGTGCTTTCTCTGCGTTTTGGTTTGGTCGAAGGCTCTAAATACCAGACTCTGGCAAAAATCGCCAAAAAGATGGGGGTCTCGCGTGAGAGGATAAGGCAGATCGAAGAGGATGCTTTAAGAAAGCTAAAAAAACATATTTTAGAGCAGGAGAAGAACAATGAAAAAAGCCGTTGATTTAGCGAAGAGCGTCAGAAATATTCCTGATTTCCCGAAACCGGGGATCTTATTCAGGGATATTACTACTTTACTTGGCGATAAAAAGGCCTTTAAGGAGTCGGTAAATAAACTGGCTGCTAAATATATAGGTAAGAAGATAGATAAAGTAGTAGCTGTCGAAGCTAGAGGGTTTATCGTGGGTGGAGCGGTGGCTCATAAAATCGGCGCCGGCTTAGTGCCTGTGCGTAAGAAGGGAAAGCTTCCCTGGAAGACAAAGGCCGTGACTTATGAGCTTGAATACGGCACCGATACTCTGCATATGCATGAAGACGCGGTTTGCCCGGGAGAGCGCGTCCTTATTATAGACGATCTCTTGGCAACCGGGGGCACGGTCAGGGCAGTGATAGATTTGTTAGAACAGTCCGGGGCTAAGATCGCTGGCATTGGCTTTATAATTGAATTGGTCGATTTAAAAGGAAAAGATAAGCTAAAAGGATACCCGGTCTATTCGCTGATTAAGTTCAAGGGTGAATGACAAAGGATTTGCCCCTGTAGCTCATAAGGATAGAGCAACGGTTTCCTAAACCGTGTGTGGCAGGTTCGTCCTGCTTCGCCCAGCAAAGTAAGTAATTGGGCTTCGCAGGATTTCGCTGGAAAAAAACTTTTTGTGCTCAAATTCCTGCCCGGCAGGAAGATTGATAAGGATTTTGCCCCTGTAGCTCATAAGGATAGAGCAACGGTTTCCTAAACCGTGTGTGGCAGGTTCGTCCTGCTTCGCCCAGCAAAGTAAGTAATTGGGCTTCGCAGGATTTCGCTGGAAAAAACTTTTTGTGC
>JAHJJA010000057.1 GCA_018822885.1 Candidatus Omnitrophota bacterium | reverse complement strand
TTATTATCCTCCGCGCGTCATAGGAGGTTATGAGTTGGCTTGCCGCGAAGCAGCGCAAGGGCTGCGCGCAAAAGGCCATAAAGTATGCGTGTTGACCAGCGCTTCCGGGGAGGATATAAATATTAATGATGACGGTGTTTACCGTTTATTAAAGCTGGATTCCGAATGGTCTAAAGCCAGCCTGCCGGTGAGCCTGTTAAAGTTGTGGGGCAGGGAGCTCGCCGATAAAAATACCTTGAGGCGCATAGTAAAAAGTTTTAAGCCAGATATTGTTTATGTGTGGAATATGGCACATCTTGCTGTTTCGCTGGTTTCTCTGTTGCAGAGAATGGGTTTGCCGGTATCTTTCTATGTCTTTGATGACTGGCTTTCTAAATGGGAAAATGACCCCTGGTTTGCTTCTTTAACACAAAATCCGGCAGGATTATTAAATAGGGCTTTTTGGCATGTTTTTAGATTTTTTGCCCGGATAACCGGGACTTTTGCGCTTTCTCTCCCCGGTGAATTAAGTAGCGCGCAATTTGCAAGCGAATATCTTAAAAAACTGACTTTTGATTCCGTAAAGTCGATCAAATCTTGCGATGTCATTGCCTGGGGCATTGATGTCGGTAAATATCACTACAAAAGTCCATCTCTAAACCCGGTAAGATTGTTATTTGTCGGACAGATTGCCGCGCATAAGGGCATCGCTACCGTGATCAGGGCGTTAGAAATCCTTAATAAAAGATCCGGCAATGGTTTTACCTTGACCATAGCAGGTAGTTTTCCTGTAGCGGATTATGAGGGCTATATTAAAGAGTTGATTGTTAATCTCGGCCTAAAGGATAAAGTGACTATTACGGGTCAGCTTTCCCGTGAAAGTATAATTTCCCTGTATGGGCAACACGATATATTGATTTTTCCTTCTGTCTGGGACGAGCCGTTTGGCCTGGTGCTGCTGGAGGCTATGGCTTCAGGCCTTCCTGTCGTAGCAACCGGCACCGGAGGAAGCAGTGAGATTGTGCGGGATGGTTATAACGCGCTGATTTTTCCTAAAGAGGATGCCGCTGCCTGCGCGGACAGGATCCAATCCCTGATAAAAGATAAGGAATTATTTGAAAGGATAAGGGCAAACGCCAGAAGGACAGTAGAAGAAAAATTTCGGCTTTCGCTTGCTTTAGATAAGATCGAGTCATCTTTAAAGAAATTATCGGAGAATAAATGAGGATCGCAGTTTTTCACAGCCTTGCGTCGGGAGGCGCAAAAAGAACACTTTACGAGCAAGTTAAGCGGCTCTCTGCCGGCAATGATATTGACCTATTTACAATAACCGGGGCAGATGATAGATATTTGCCGTTAAAGGGTATTGTGAAAAACAGGTATGAATTTAAATTTGTGGAGCTTTGGCCTCCCAAACCTCTTTGCCTGTTAAACCCTGTTTATTCTTTGTTGAGATTAGTGAGGATGGAGAATGTTTGTAGCGATATAGCAAAAGCTATCAACGCGGGCAAATATGATATTGCGTATGTAACGCATGGTTTGCCCGGGCCTGCCCCAAGCTTGTTAAGCCGGTTAAAGATACCGTCAGTATATTATTGCCAGGAACCACCGAGAAGGTTTTATGAAGCGGAATTTACCCGCAGGACAAATAGTGGATTTAGTTTTGCGGCTTTGATACGAAAGGCCTCTTATGCTCCTTATGAATACTTTTATAAGCGGTCGGACCGTAAGAGTATAGGATTCGCTACTTGTGTCCTGGTAAATTCATTGTACAGCCAAAAGAGGGTCATGGATATTTATGGGATCGAGGCCAAGGTCTTATACCACGGAGTTGACGCGGATAGATTCAGCCCGCTTGATGTAAGTAAGGAGAACGCTGTGATCTCTGTCGGCGCTTTACATTCTTCAAAGGGGCATGATTTTGTGATAGAAAGCCTGGGCTTGTTAAAGGATAAGCCGAAGCTTTTTATTGTCGCTGATAGAGAATATGAGGGGGAAAAGGTTTTTCTTTTAAATCTCGCAAGGCAAAAGGGAGTTGAGGTGGAGATCTTCCAGGGGATAGATGATGAGAAGCTGTGTTTGCTCTATAATACTGCCAGGGCCTGCGCCTGCGGGCAGATCAACGAGCCATTTGGCCTCGTGCCTCTTGAGGCGATGGCCTGCGGTTTGCCTGTTGTGGCTGTGGATGAAGGCGGCCTCGCTGAAAGTATAATCCCCGGAGAAACCGGCCTCCTTACAGAAAGAAACCGCGAACAGTTTTCAAGCTCGATCGCGAAGCTGCTCCGGGATCAGGAACTCGCTAAAAGGCTGGGTAATGCCGGCAGGAAACAAGCACAGGAAAACTGGCCCTGGGATAAATCAGCCGCGGAATTGAAAAAAATATTATGGAATTATCTATAGTAATCGTTAATTGGAATACAAGGGAGTGCCTGAAAAGATGCCTCGCCTCTATTTATGAATACACTTCAGGGCTTGATTTTGAGGTCATCGTTGCGGATAACAATTCTTCCGATGGCAGCCGGGATATGGCCGGAAAAGATTTTCCGTATGTGAACCTGATCGCTAATGCGGAAAATTACGGTTTTTCAAAGGCCAATAATATTGCCATCAGGCAGGCAAAAGGCGGATATATCCTGATCCTGAATCCCGATACGGAAATAAGAAACAATGCGTTTGGCAAAATGGTCTCATTCCTGGAACAAAATAAGGACGTTGGGATCCTTGCTCCAAAATTAATATTCCCCGACGGCTCATTACAGGAATCTGTCGTACCCGGATTTTCCCTTTTAGGATTCCTGGCCAATGAATTTTTTCCTGGCCTGCCTTTTAGCTTCAATTTAAAGAAAGTAAATAAGATGCGGCTTGTGGCCAATCCCACTGCCGCCTGCTTACTTATAAGAAAAGAAGTCTTCGAAAAGATAGGCCTTTTTGACGAAGATTTTTTTGTTTGTTACGAGGACGTTGAATTTACCGAGAGGGCGAGCAAGAAAAAGATAAAAGCGCTTTTCTTTCCTGAAGCGGAGGTCGTCCATTATAAAAGCCAGTCCAGCAAGCGCGATTATTTGTTTTCGCTTTCATGCGAAGAGAAGAGTATTTTTGTATTAATAAAAAAATATTACGGCAGATTCGGCATCTGCGTTTTGTTTTTAAGCGCCTGTTTTCAGTTGGTTTCGGCCTATATTTTTATGCCGATATCCTATTTTTTATTTAAGAGGCCAAGGGATATAAGTTATTTTAAGTTGTTGGCGAGAACAAGATGGAGCCAATTCACCGGCTGCGAGGTTTAAACAGGGAGGGCAATAGCGTCATGAATACAGATTCCATGCGTAAGATAGACCGTTGGGCGGGAGAACCGCTGTGTTTTATCTTGCGGGTTTTAGATCTGCTTACCAAGCCTTTATCGTTGCTAAAAAGGCCAAGGCCGCCGGTTAACTTTTTATTTATCAAGCCTTCGGAGATGGGCGCGATAATCCTCTCATATTCCCTGATAGAAAAGATCAAGGAAAAATATCCCGGATGTAATATTTATTTCCTTACTTTTAGGACAAACAGGCCATTGCTGGATGCCCTCAAAGTTTTGCCTCCGGAAAACATCCTGGTAATAGACGATAAGAGTTTGGCCGGGTTTGCTATTGATACTCTTGTTTGTCTGGTGAAAATGGGCAGGTTACGCATCGATGTAGTTTTTGACCTGGAATTATTCTCGCGTTTTACCGCCATACTTGCTTATCTAAGCGGAGCGGATAAACGTATCGGTTATTATGGTTATCATCTTGAAGGGCTCTACAGGGGTAATTTACTGACACATAAGATCCAATATAATCCGCTGTTACATACCGCTAAATCCATTCTTTCTCTTGGTGAGGTATTAGACTTTGATACCAAGCCTTCTCCTGAACTGCCGAGAAGGATCGACGATAGCGAAATAAAAATCCCTCAATACTTTCCTTTGGAAAGCCGGCTATCCGGGCTTCGGGAGAAACTGGCAGGTTTGGGTATTGAGAACGGCAGGCGTATTTTATTGGTCAATCCCGGAGACGGGATACTCCCTTTACGCGAATGGCCGCAGGAAAATTTTATAGCCTTATGCAGGATGCTTTTATCAGATGAAGCAAACAGGATCGTCATAATAGGCACAGAAGGGGCAACAAAGAAAAGCGCGGAGATAGCGGCCGCCCTGGGGAGATCTAAATGCCTTGATCTGACAGGGAAGACTACCGTAGAAGATGTCCTTTGCCTTTTTAATCTGGCGAGCGCCCTGATAGTGAATGATTGCGGCCTTGCGCATATGGCTTCGCTGACAAATATTAAGAAGTTTGTGATCTTTGGGCCGGAGTCGCCGCAGGTGTTTGCTCCTTTGAGAGGCGATACTCGCGTGATATTCGCCGAATTTCCCTGTTCACCATGCCTGTCTGCTTTTAATCACAGGAATTCAGCTTGCAGGGATAATCTTTGCTTAAAGGCGATAACCCCTGAATACGTGTATCAGCTGGTTACTAAGAATTTATGATATGAAAAAAAATCTGATTTTTCTATTTTTTATCCTTTGTGTGGCTTTTCTGGTGAGGATGCCCGGGTTAAGAGAGCCGTTTGAATGTGACCAGGCTAATTACGGTTATATCGCCTTAAACTGGGAACAGGGGAAGCTTCCTTATGTCGGACTCTGGGATAATAAACCTCCGATGATCTATTTGTTTTACCGTTTGATTTATCGCGTATTTGGTTATTCTGATCTTGCGGTGCATTTCGGCTTCGCGATACTGGCGGTGTTTTCTGTTTTTGTGTTCTATTTGCTCTGCAGGAAGCTTTTTGAGACGAGATTCGCGCTTTTGGCAGCGCTTTTATACGGGATATTTTCTTCAGGAGGCTTTATCAGCGGTAATTTCGGGGTCACAGAGAATATTATGGTCTTTTTCACGATAGCCTCATTTTATTTTTTGTTTCTCGGAATTGAAAACGGGAAAGGTTCTTTATTCCTGCTTTCCGGTTTGGCTATGGGTTTCTCAATGATGTCGAAGCAGGCGGCAATGTGGGAGTTATTGGCCGCTACAGTATTTTTGTTTCTACCGCTATGCAAAATTGATAAGTTCAGCCTTCGGATAAGGAATCTGATTTTGTTTTGGTTTGGGGTTATAATTGTACTTTTTTCGATATTTGGATATTTTGTCATTATGGGCGCGGGAAGGGAATTTATTCAGGAGACGTTTCTTTACAATTTATTTTTCGGTAGGATCGTGGGGATAAGGCAGGGGCTGGTTAATTTCTTGAATGCTCTTTCCTGGTCACCCAGGGAAAACTTTATGCTTTGGGGCCTTGCCTTGTTAGGTCTGGCCAGGGCGGCGCAAGATAAGAGAGGGTATCCTGTCTTTCTTGTTTTCTGGTTTTTTGCTTCAGCGCTGGGCGTTATTTCTTCATTAAGATTCTATCCGCACTATTTTATCCAGATAATCCCGGTTTTGGTGATGTTATTTGTGTTTTATTTGAGCAAAAATAAGAAGGAATCCACGCAGGCGGCCGCGGTAGCGGTATCCGTGGCTTTGTTTTTGGCGGCCCAACTGCCTTTTTATTTTAGCGTTTCTCCGGTAGACTCATTGATACAGAAGAGAAAAGGCCTGATCCGCCCGCAGCTTCAATATGCCCTTCCCGCTGCAGCCGCGTTCATAAGGAAGAACACTTCGCCAGAAGATATGATCTATGTTTGGGGGCTTTGGCCGGAGGTCTATTTCTATACGAAGCGGCCAGCCGCATCCGGATATTTTTATATCTCAGGGCGCGGGACGATGCTGGGAAAGTTCAAGGAGGAGTTACAGCGGCAGGTGGCTTTTGATATTATGAAGAATCGGCCAAAATATATTATTATTGACCCTCATTATTCAGGGCTTGTCAGCGGGCCGCTTTTAAATTTCATTAAATCGGCTTATACGCTTGATTTCAAGTTAGGGGGTTGCAGTTTCTTAAGAAGGACGGCAGATGATTAAGAGAAACCATCTGGTACTGTTTGTTTTATTCCTGACGCTGATTATTTATTTGCCCAGCTTTTTTTATCATTTTGTGGGTGATGATTATGTCGCTTTGCCTAAGGTGCTTCTTAGC
The DNA here is from genome assembly GCA_018822885.1 of Candidatus Omnitrophota bacterium. Taxonomy (GTDB): domain Bacteria; phylum Omnitrophota; class Gorgyraeia; order Gygaellales; family Profunditerraquicolaceae; genus JAHJJA01. The sequence goes on along the minus strand of JAHJJA010000057.1, from coordinate 231 downwards.
CCCAGCCTTCATCAGGCGTTTGAACTGCGTTGGCCGGCTCCTTTGGGCGGTTATTTCAGGCCCCTGCAATGGATGCCTTATTTATTAGGTAAATTTATTGCCGGCTTACCCGTGCCGCCTGACCCACGCTGGCAAGCCGGTAATTTCCTTTTCTCCTTTCATTTGCTTAATGTCATTTTTCATCTGGCTAATATATTGTTAGTCTATATTATCGCCTGTTTTGTTTTCAAG
>JAHJJA010000056.1 GCA_018822885.1 Candidatus Omnitrophota bacterium | reverse complement strand
CCCTACGCCCAAAGAGATCACATCCTTCATCCCAAGCACTAAATCGAAAAATGCCCGGATTCCGGATGGCTGCATGTCATTTACTTTCTTAGAAATAATATTTTTCATTTTAATACGATATCGCGATCCTCTTATTCTCTTCCTTATGCTTTAAAATCACTCCGTCTTCTTTGTATTTCTTGAGTAAAAAGTGCGTGGCTGTGCCTTTGACATGATCAAGGGGTGCCAGCTTTTCCGCCACGAACCTTGCTACCGTATGCAGGTCTTTCCCTTCTACGACTAAAAGCAGGTCATAGGTGCCTGAAATAAGGTAACAACTGGCGACCTCCGGAAATGAATATATACGCTCGGCAATCTTATCAAAACCCAGATCCTTCTGCGGAAGGATATTGACCTCGATCAACGCCCTGACTTCAGCATTAGAATCTTTTACCAACTCCTTGTTGATCACCGCCCTGTATTTTAAAATAATGCCTTCCTTCTCGAGCTTTTTAATCGCCTCTTTCACCGCTTTAGGTTTTTTCTTCAGCATCTTGGCAATCTCTTCCGGAGTTCTGCGCGCGTCTTTTTCCAAAATCTCTAATATCTCGTCCATCTTACCCTCCTGATTAGATAAAACAAATCTTCGGCCCCAGCCTTTTATGTTCAGAGCGGCGGATCATCTCTTTTACTTTCTTTACCTTGTGTTTAGAAACAGTCTGTTTTTGTCTTTTCTCAAGGCGCTCTAATATATCATCCAACTCATTATAGGTAATACCCATTTCCCCTTCATCAGTCTGGCCGACCCAAAGCCCTGCGGTAGGGGACTTGGTAATGATATGCTCCGGCAGACCTAATTCGCGCGCTAATCTACGCACATCTTTTTTCAATAAGCCGGCAATAGGCAAAATATCAGTGGCACCGTCTCCGTGCTTGGTAAAATAGCCTACTGACAACTCCGACTTATTCCCCGTGCCACCGACCAGATAATTGAGCTTATTGGCAAAATAATAAAGTGTCAGCATCCTAAGGCGCGGCTTAAGGTTTAATGCGGCTAATTTGTTGCCCGGAGGCAATATCTTCTTTAAGGAATCATAAACTCCGGAGAGATCTATTACTTTTGTCTTAATACCAAGCTTCTTAGCCACTATCTTTGCATCAATAAGGTCTTGCGGCTGGCTATGACAAGGCAACATAAGCGCTAAGACATTATTTTTCCCGACGGCCTGCTTGGCCAAGGCGCTGACAACCGCGGAATCTACGCCTCCCGAAAGACCTATCACAATACCTTTTACGCCTGCCTCGATTACTTGTTTTTTAATCCAGCTAACAATTTTTAATTTCATCGGCAACTATTTAGACTTGATCGCGACGACTTTAACAAAATCAGCCGCGTCCTCTATTTTGTCAGTTACACCTTCGAGATATTCCGCCAACTGATAAGACAATAAGAGACTAGTCGGCTCAAGTTTGGCGTGGATTATGGACTGTATCAAAAGCTGCTTCTGATCATCTGCCTCATGCTCAATATGATCGACCTCTTCGCAATCAGCAAGGGCTTTTTTAAGATCGTTCTTACTGATAGCCTGGATCCCTTCTTTAAGCTTAGAAACAGAGCGGACTATTAATTCTGTGGCAGTGACGATATTCTTTAATACGTTATCAGGCAGCTTCTGCTCGATAAACCCTAAGATCCGGGCAGCGCCGTTTGTCCAGTCAGCGATCTTATCCAGGGTCTTGACAAAACGCATCAGGTCTTCCCTGTCCGGAGGAATCAAAAGCCCCTCTGAAAGCTCAGCAACCATCTTAGAACGCAAAACATCCGCCCTGCTTTCACCCTGACGGACATTTTCTATGGCTATCGCCTTGGCATTAAGATCTCCCTTAGTATACGCGTGCACCGCTTCAGCAAAATAAACCACTGTTTTGTAAGTCTCTTCGACGTGCTTTAGGGCATCTTCTATAATAGACTGCTCTTCAGCCATACCCAACCATCCAAGAATATTCCTCATTTCCTTCATCTTATCCTCCGATTTTTACGAAAATCATTATCGTTTTTAAAACAAGAAAGCTGATTATGCCGGAAATAAAAGGTGTTGCCAGCCAGCAAAAGACGATTTCCCTTATGATGCGGACATTCAAAACACGCACACCCCTGACCAGGCCTACGCCGAAGATCGCCCCAACAATAGAGTGACTTGTAGAAACAGGTATCCCAAAAAGGGTGTAAATATGCACATTGATAGCGCTGGCCAGTTGAGCTGAAAATGCCATGATCGGCAAAAGCTGGGTTATCTCTGAGCCGACAGTCTCAATGACTTTATATCCCCAAGTCACAATACCTAAAACTATTGCCGCACCGCCAATAACAATGCTTATATTGGGCGTAAGAATGCCTGCTCCGGAAATTACACCCACAGAATTAGCCACATCATTTGCGCCCCAGGTAAAAGCCACGTAACAACCACTTATTACAATCAGCGCGGCCAAGCCCGGCCTTAAGAACTTACGCGGTATAATCCGGTAGAGCGAATTTTTAAAGAGCTGGTAAAATATGAATCCTAAAAGCGCTGCCCCCAAAGGCGTAAGAAACCAGCAAATGAATATATCCGTAAGCACTTTCCATTTAATAGGAGCCCCCATAGCAAGCCCTGCGCCGGCTACAGCCCCGACAATAGAATGGCTCGTAGAAATAGGCATCTTCCAATATGTCGCTAAGACAACCCACGCGCAGGCAGCAAAACAAGCGACAAGCGCCAAATATAATGAAAGATCCTTACCTAGCTGGTCCATCGGCACAATGCCCTTGCCAATGGTTTTTGTTACTTGGCCGCCCTGTAAAAATGCACCCAAAAAGCCAAAGATAGTGATCAAAATAATGGCCCGCCTTAAGGTCAATACCTTAGAACCTACGGCAGCCCCCAGGGAATTAGCGGCATCATTGGCGCCGATCGACCAACCAACAGCAGCGCCCATGAGAATAGTTACAGCTATTAATAATAAATGCATTTATGTTCCTTTAGGATGAAGAATAATTATAACATTTAAAAAGAGGCAAGTAAAGAAAAGGAATGTTTTAAAAACTTATGCTTATTCTTCGGCCACAGTAGCGATGTTTAGATGCCTGATCCCTAAACCGTCTAATATATCAAGCACGCCTACTATATTCTTAAACTGGATGGATTTATCAGAGCGCAAGACTACCGAAAGCTCCGGATAATTCTTGTGCAATAAAGACATCTTTTCTTTAAGCTCCTTATTTGTCATGAGCTTTCCGTCCAAATAAGTCATTCCTTCGCGGGTAATAGTTATCTCTGACTGAACCTTACGGCCGCCTTCGGCAGGAAGGGCGTTTTTTGCCTCAGGCAAACTTACTTTGATGTTTGTCTGGGAGATCAAAGGCGTGGTGATCATAAATATTACCAACAAAACCAGGGCAACATCAGTAAGCGGAGTAATATTAATCCCGGTTACTAATCTTTGCTTTCTATCTTCTCTTTTCATTTACGTTTAACACTCAACAGATCCATCATCTCGGATGCGCACAATTCCATATCTGTGATGAATCCATCTACTTTTTTTACGAAATAATTATAAGCAATGACTGCGGGCACAGCCACACAGAGCCCGGCGATAGTAGTCACCAGGGCCTCTGCTATCCCGTTAATAACGACACTAAGGCCTCCGGATCCGCTTTTTGAAATATCCTGAAAAGCCCTCATTATGCCGAAGACTGTCCCTAAAAGCCCTATATACACAGCGGTACTGCCTATAGTGCCTACAACACTGGTCAGCCGCTCTAATCTGGTTATTTCAATCGTTACCTCTCTCTCCATCGTATTAGAGATCACCACCTCATCGTGCCCGGATAAGCTTAATCCTGCCAGGACGACACTGGCAAACGGGGTATTCGTATTTTTGCATATCTCTAATGCGCTGCTTACGTTACCCTTGCTCAATTCTTTGGCGACACCAGACATAAACTCAACCCTCTTTACCCTGGACCTTCTGCGGTAATAAATGTAGCGCTCGATTATAATCGCAAGGGAAAATACAGAATATGCGATTAAGACGACCATGATGAAACCGCCTGCTTTCAATAATTGGAATAAGGTCATCGGGAACCTCCTTGTTAAGCTTCAAATCGGATGGATTGCAACAAAAAACCAGAGAGAACGTCTCTCTCTGGTTACATTCTCGCTTCGTGAAGTTACGAGGTTACGATGATTATACTACAAAATCACCAAAAGTCAAGCCGCTATAGCTCTTCGGGGTGATGTTTGACCACCTTACCCTCGACCATATAGATCACATCTTCCGCAATATTGGTAGTATGGTCGCAGATGCGCTCTAAATGGCGAGAGATCAATAAAAGCTGCACGGCCCTGGAAGCGCTGGAGGGGTCTTTAGCCATATAATCATTTATTAATTCATCGGCTACAAGATTGCGCAATTTATCCGCTTCGGAATCAGAAAGCACTACCTTGCGGGCAAGCTCCGCGTCCTTTTTGACAAAAGAATCTATGGCATCCCGTACCATATTTTGCGCGACCACAGATAATTTAGGAATATCCACAAGGGGCTTAAGCAGAGGCTTATCCGCTATCTCAATGACCCGTTGGGCAATATCAACCGCCAGATCAGCAATACGCTCAAGCTCGGCATTGATCTTCATCCCTGTAGTTATAAATCGCAGGTCTCCTGCCATAGGCTGATGCCTTGCGATAAGGTCTATGCAATGTTCATCAATATCAAGCTCTAATTTATCTATTTTGTCATCGGAGGCAATCACATCCTCGGCCATTGCCTTATCCCTATTCTTCAAGGCCTCAACTGATTTAAATATCTCCTCCTGCGCCATAACGCCCATGCGAAGCAATTCTTTATGCAGCCCCTTTAATTCCTCGTCAAAATGTCTCTCCATTATGACCTCCGTTGCTATCCGTATCTACCCGTAATATAATCTTCTGTGCGTTTATCTTTTGGTTTGGTAAAAATATCCTCGGTCCTGCCAAACTCGATCAATTCCCCTAAAAGCATGAAGCCGGTATCATCAGAAACACGCGCCGCCTGCTGCATATTGTGCGTTACTATGATTATAGTATAGTTATTCTTTAATTCACGCATTAATTCTTCGATGCGCGCGCTAGATTGCGGGTCAAGCGTAGAGCAAGGCTCATCCATAAGTAAGATTTCCGGCTTTACGGCGATAAGCCTTGCGATACAAAGCCGCTGTTTTTGTTCTAATGAAAGGCTAAGGGCGGATTTGCGCAACTTATCCTTTAACTCATCCCAAAGTAAGACACTCTTTAGGCTTGCCTCTACTATCTCATCAAGCTTTGCCCTGTTAAAGCTTCCTTCATGAATTTTCTGCCCGAAAACTATATTCTCATAAATCGATAAGGGGAAGGGATTAGGCCGCTGAAAAACCATACCTACTTTCTTACGCAAATCCACTAAATCTGTTTCAAAGCTTAAGATATTCTTTTGCTCAATGAAGACCTCTCCGGAAGTACGCACGCCCTCTATCAAGTCATTCATACGGTTAAACACGCGAAGCATTGTAGACTTGCCGCAACCCGAAGGTCCGATGATCGCGGTTATTCTGCGCTCAGCAAAAACGGCATTTACTTCTTTTAGCGCCTGAAAATCACCATACCAGAGATCAAGATTTCTTACTTCTATCTTTGCCATTATCCAAACTTTCCTCGAATATACTCGTCAGTGCGTTTATCCTGCGGAGCAGTAAATACCTTATCTGTATTATCCAACTCTATTAATTCCCCGGACAAAAAGAACGCAGTCTTATCCCCAACGCGGGCTGCCTGCTTGACATTATTTGTCACAAGCACGATAGTATAATCCTTTTTCAACATAAGCATAGATTCCTCTACCTTCGCGGTTGAGATCGGGTCAAGCCCGGAGCATGGCTCATCAAACAAAACTACATCCGGCCCTACCGCCAGACTCCTTGCAATGCAAAGCCTCTGCTGCTGGCCCCCAGATAACTTAAAAGCGGATTCGCGCAACCTGTCCTTTACCTCATCCCACAGAGAAGCCTTCTTTAATGAATCCTCGACTATGCTTTCTGCCTCCTTGCGGTTTTTCTTTCCATGCATCTTTACCCCGTAAGCCACATTATCAAAAACAGATAAAGGCAGAGGTAAAGGCAAGGCAAAGACCATGCCGATCTTTTTCCTGACCAGCTCCACATCAAGGCTGTTTAAATCTTTACCATCAAACAAAACTGTCCCAGTCATGGAAAAACTCGGTTGAAGCTCGTTTAAACGGTTAAGCTGCCTCAAAAAAGAAGTCTTGCCGCTGTTAGATGGCCCGATGATAGTTAATATCTGGTTCGCCTCAACCTCAAACCTGACCTCTTTTAAGGCGTGAGCCTTCCCAAACCAGATATTTAGATTGTTAACATTAAATTTATTCATATTGATTACTGAATCTTCCAATATCTCTTCCAAGTCACTTTAACAAAAGCATTGCTTTTCTGTCTTTGCTTTCGGCACGAAATTTTTTGCCGTCTGCTTCGGCTTGCGGCTCGTTCTCGGATAGCCTCTCCTAACACTGGGAACCTTCACTCGCCGCAATTCCTCGCAGTCTTGCTCTTAAGATGACGATGCCAAAAAATTTCTAATGTGCCTCAAGCAAAGACAGAAAATCACCACTTCTTACGTTTTCTAAATTTATACCTGATAATTATTGCTACCAAATTCATGAATAAAACTAACGTCAAAAGGACAAGTGCTGTGCCGTATCTGATTTTCTCATCCACATTAGGCACCTGCGTAGAAATAACATACAGATGATACGGCAAAGCCATAGCCTGATCGAATATCGACTTAGGCAAAAGAGGCAGATAAAACGCCGCCACTGTAAATAAAATGGGCGCTGTCTCTCCTGCCGCGCGGCCAAGCCCTAAGATCGTCCCGGTCAAAATCCCGGGGATTGCATTTGGCAAAACTATATGCCTTATGGTCTGCCATTTACTGGCGCCCAGCGACAGACTGACCTCGCGAAATGACTGCGGCACACTTTCTAAAGCCTCACGCGAGGTGGTGATGATTATCGGGAGAATCATTATCCCAAGGGTCAGAGATCCGGATAGGATCGAAGCCCCGAATTTAAAAAATACCACAAACAACGCCAAGCCAAAAAGCCCATAGACCACAGAAGGAACACCCGCAAGATTGACAATCGCAAGCCTTATTACGCGCGTAAGGATGTTTTCTTTAGAATATTCACTCAAATATATCGCCGCAAGCACCCCTATGGGAAGCGCAAAGATTATAGCTCCTAGAACTAAATAAATTGTCCCGACGATCGCAGGAAAGATGCCTCCCGCCCTCATCCCCTGCCTCGGGATATCGCTTAAAAACTGCCAATTTATAGCCGGCAGGCCCTTTTGGATGATTATCACTACAATCAAGCCTACCGGGACGACTATTAAAAGCGTGGCTAAGAATAAAAAGAAAAAGGCGATCTTCTGTGTTTTATACGGGTTTAGTCTCATTTACTCCTGTGCAAGAATAGGTCCGCGCTGACGTTGATCGCGAAACTTATCACAAATAATACTATACCTATAGCAAAAAGCGCGAAGTAATGTTCGCCTCCTACTACCGCCTCCCCCATCTCCGCGGCAATTGTAGCTGTAAGAGTCCTTACCGGCTGCAGAATACTGCTGGGTATGACCGCGGCATTTCCGGTGATCATCATCACCGCCATTGTCTCTCCGATGACTCTTCCTATGCCTAACATCACCGCCGCAAGGATCCCTGAAGAGGCCGCCGGAAGCAAAACGCGCCAGATCGTCTGCCACTCGGTCGCCCCAAGGGCCAGGGCCCCTTCTTTATAATTCTTAGGCACAGAGTAAAGCGCGTCCTCGGCGATCGAGACAATAGTCGGCATCGCCATAAACGCAAGCATGATCGAGCCGGATAAAGCAGTCAAACCGGTTGGCAGATGAAAGATGCTTTTTACCCAAGGCACTAAAGTCACCATACCGATAAAACCCAAGACTACGCTCGGTATCGCGGCTAAAAGCTCAATACCGGCCTTCAAGATTTCTTTGATCTTCTTGGGCGCAACCTCCGCGATATAGATTGCGCAGGCTACGCCAATGGGGATAGATATGATCGCGGCTCCCACAGTGACAAACAGCGAGCCTAATATTAAAGGTAGAATACCTAATTGCGGAGGCTCCGAGATAGGATACCAGCTTTTCCCTGAAAGGAATTGCAAAGGTGAAACGATTTTAAATACGGCTAAGCCTTCTTTTAACAGGAAGAGAAAGATAAGAACAACAAAAAAAATACAAGCTAACCCGCAAATAAGGATCAGCTTCTCAACAATAAATTCTTTGACTTTTCTCATTTATTTATTTACTGGCACAAAATCAGTCTTTAACACGATATCCTGGCCTTCTTTTGAAAGCGCATAATCCACAAACTTCTTGACCAGGTTCTTGGGCTCTCCATTCGTATATAAAAACAGCGGCCTTGAAATAGGATATTTTCCGCTGACCACATTTTCAATCGTAGGAGCGATATACTCTGATTTGCCATCTTTAGCTACATGGACCGGTTTCTGTTTACTAGAGATATAGCCCATCCCGTAATAGCCTATTGCCGCCGGATTTCCGGCTACCTCATCAGCGATCGCCTGCGAGGAAGAAAGTAATAGCGCCCTCGGAACAAACTCCTCTTTTGAATTTGGGTCATTTTTTCTTAAGACATGCTCCTTAAAGTATACATGGGTCCCGGAATTCACTTCGCGGGAGAGGATGACGATCTTCTCGTCCTTTCCCCCAAGATCCTTCCAGTTAGAAACCCTGCCTGTAAAGATCCCGGCGAGCTGGTCTGTGGTCAGTTTATCTAGCGGATTAGCAGGATTCACCACCACAGCCAAACCATCAAGGGCAACCTTTATTTCATATGGGTTGATCCCTTTTGCCTTTGCAAGAACGATTTCTTTTTGCTTTATATTCCTTGAGCTCATCGCGATATCGCATGTGCCGCTTATAAGGCTTGAGAGGCCTGTACCGGAACCTCCTCCGGTCACCGCGATAAACTCCTGCTGGCACTTCTCCATGTATCTTTCAGCCCATGCCTGCCCCAGGTTCACCATTGTATCAGAACCTTTGATCTGTAAAGAATTCTTTCTCGAGGCGGCAAATAACGGGCTCGCTAATATCATCACAACAAAAAATACTAAACATTTTTTCAGCATGAATCCTCCATTTCTTATAAAGAATATATTATTAATATTAAACCCTCATTAAACTAATGTAAAATCTAAGTAAAATCAAAAACTGATCTTAAATTTAGTCCCTAAAACATTGACTTTCTGCCACCTGCCCTGGCTCTTTGAACCCAAAAGCATGTAATATATCTCACCCCTAAAGTTCTTGGCCAAGTCTAAAGCAAAACCGCCATAAAGCCTGTTCTGGTTAAGCCCGCTCCAACCGGAGAACTTTACAAATACTTCATCAGAAATATATGGTCGGATATTAAACTTAGTAAATTTCCAGGGCAGCTTCATGGTAAACTTATTACGATATCGCCAGACATCCTCCTGATAATCAAAGTGGTTATACTCAAGGCGGCTGCGGGAATCAATCGCGCACTTTAACCAATCCCAGGAAACAGTGGTAGTGATATAAGGTTCGTTTTCCTCCTTAAATTTTCCCCGTGACTTACTTAGAACATGGCGATACCCTCCGCCGACCTGGAGCCATTTCTTAATATTATAGAAATAGCCGGCATCATAATGCTGATAGAAAAACTCATGTGCATTATCACCCCAGCGAAACTCCTGCTCAAAAACAACTTTGGAATTATCGTTGAGCTTGAATTCTTCCGCGTCAGTATTCCAAACTTGAAAATCGTGGTTATCGTAGGCAAAGGCTTCGACTGTCATTGACAGCGCCAAACCAATCAACATCACAAAAATCCTCTTCACCGTTTCTCCTTTCTAGATAATGATCTTCTTGTAACGATCCTAATAAATATACTAAACATAACAATCCAAACTCGATCAATTCTTCACCTCCTTTCTGGATTCTCGAAAAGAGTATAGAGCATAGGCATTAAATCTGCTTCAAGAAAAGGTTAAATGTAAGTAAAATATTTTGCGGGGTTATTCCCTTGAAATACTTACGATTTTGTAATGCAGCAACCCAGCGGGGATTTTTATCTCTACTGTATCGCCTGCCTTGTGATTCAAAAGTGCGGCACCAACTGGAGACGTAACGGAGATCTTATTCTGGGAATAATCTGATTCTTCCGGAGAAACTAACATATATTGGAGTTCTTCCTCGGTATCCAAATCCTTGAGCTTGACTATTGCCCCAATCAATACCTCATCGCTAGAAATATTCTCATCCAATATCCTTGCGTGGGCTAATTTCATTTCTAATTCTGCGATACGTTTCTCGTTGAGCCCTTGCGCGTCTTTTGCAGCGTCATACTCGGCGTTCTCTGAAATATCCCCGTGAGCGCGCGCCTCTCCTATCGCCTTGGACAACTGGCGACGCTTGGTTGTCTTAAGGAATTCCAAATCTTCCATAAGTTTTTGATATCCGCTTCTAGTCAAATAAACATCTGGCATTTTTCTCTCCTATTTTACTTAGGGATAGTAAACCAAAAACTGGATCCAAGACCTTCGGCGCTTTCCACCCCGACACTACCTCCATGAAGTTCTATTATATGTTTTACGATAGAAAGCCCGAGGCCGGTACCCCCAAGCTCGCGCGATCGCGCCTTATCAACACGGTAAAAACGTTCAAATATGCGGGGAATATCCTTAGGCAGTATCCCTGAGCCGGAATCCTCAACATAAACTTTTATTTTGTCATCTTGGCTCTGGCAATAAATCCTTACAAAACCGTGTTGCTTATTAAACTTGATGGCATTATCAATGAGATTGGTCAAAACCTGCTCGATCTTATCTTTATCCGCCTTGATCATAATATCAGCTGGAAGGTCATTTGTAAGCGTAACATCTTTTTTCTTTAATTGCGCCCTAAAGCCGAATAACACATCATCAGCAAAATCCTTGAGGTTAAACTCCTCCAAGTCCAAGCCGGACTCCTTTGACTCAAAACTAGACAAGTCCAGTAAATCGTTAATCAGGTTATTTAGCCTGTCCGCATGGTCTTGAATGATCTTCAAGAAATGCCTGCTATTCTCTTTATCCTCTAATGCCCCCTCAAGAAGCGTCTCCACAAAACCCTTAATAGAGGTAAGCGGAGTCTTTAGCTCATGCGAAACATTAGCCACAAAATCCTTTCGCATAGCTTCAAGCCTTCTCAATTCAGTCACATCATGCATTACTATTAAACAGCCGCTTATAACACTATTCTCAAAGATCGGGTAGGCGTTAACCTGAAAATTCTTTTTTACCGGCCAGACCAAATCAATTTCACGGGAAATATGCTCTTTATTCTTTAAGGAAATGGTTATCAAATCAACGATATCATTGTTTGGTATCACCTCAAGTAAAAACCTTCCCACGAAATCTTTTTTATCTATATTAAATACCTTTTCTACTGCAGGATTGATCGATAGGATCTTTATATCTTTACTGACCGCGATCACGCCTTCGGCCATACTAGAAAGGATGGCCAGGTTGACACTATTTTGTTTTTCTAATTCCGTTATGTTCGCAGAAAGTTCCTTAATCGACTGCTCCAGATATAAAGCTCTCTTTTTAGCTTTAGCAAAAAACATAGACTAACCTTCCTCGATCTCAAATCTATAACCGTAATTCTTAACGGTGATAATGCGCCCGGCCTCGCTCTTTAGCTTCTTGCGTAAAGTCCTTATATGCACATCGACAGTACGGGTCTGTATCTCCATAGCATGATCAAAACCCCAGATATTATCCAAAAGATAATCGCGCGACAATACCCTGCCTTTGGCTTTTATCAAAGTGGTCAGGAGCTCAAACTCCTTAGAGGTCAATTCAACCGGCTTATCCTTAATGCAGACCTGGATCTTTGAGAAATCTATGCTCATGCTTCCGATCTTTAAGACTTCCGGAAGCTTCTCTTTTTCTTGAGTCCGCCTTAATACCGCTCTTATTCTAGCGACCATCTCTCTTGGGCTGAAAGGCTTTGTCACATAATCATCCGCTCCCAGCTCAAGCCCGACTATCTTATCTGACTCCTGCGCCTTTGCCGTAAGCATTATAACCGGGGTAGAAGCCGTCTTTGAATCTTTTTTAAGGATCTTGCACACCTCTAAACCATCAATGCGCGGGAGCATAAGGTCAAGGATGATAAGATCCGGCCGTTCCTTTTTTACTGACTCCAGCGCGTCCTCTCCATCTGCAGCTGTAACAGTCCTGTAACCTTCCTTCTTCAAATTGTAGTCAAGCATCCTCACTATATCTTTCTCATCATCTACGATCAGTATTTTTTCCTTCATCCCTTCTTCCCCCTGCATACATTTACGCAAACGCCGCAGATAAACTGGTCCACAAGGCGCTGCTTCTGAAACTCCTTCAATTTATCCAAACACTTCTCGCGTTCAAAATCAGCATGGCTATCCTTAATAGCCTGCGCCGGGCATATTGGAACGCACAACCTGCAATCACCGCAGTTATCCTTTGCTGGTTTATCCGCTTTTAAAAGCATATCCGTCAGGATCGTAACTAGACGAAACTGGCTTCCTATATCTTTATTGACCAAAAGGTTATTCCTTCCTATCCAGCCAAGCCCTGCCAGGACAGCGACATGCCTATGCGATAGATGCGCTGTCTGCTTCTGCCAGTCAACAATCTGCGAGGCAGGTATGGGCATAGCTTTATATCCTTTATTCTGAATATAATGAGCGGTTTTTAACGCCAGTTGGTCCAGAAATACATTTAGAGTGCGGTAATGGTGGAAATACAAACGGGTCGGAGCGCTTTCAATCTCCTCCAAAACGCTGCCGGATAACCTTACCCCAAGGCAGATCGCCTTATCCAGCTTGCTAAGGGCCTTGGGAGAAATAGCAAAATTATCTTTGATCTTGCTTATATCCGCAACGCCGAAAAGGCTAGCGCCATTTTCCTGGCAAAATCTCTTCAAGCGTAGGTAATCGTTATCTTTCTTCATCTGCTTCATGCTTTCTCAAATACACCATCAATATCGATACTGCTGCCGGGGTGACCCCGGAAATACGCGATGCCTGCCCCAAGTTGACCGGCTTAAATTTGGTAAGCTTCTCTTTTATCTCGCGCGACAAACTACTAATCTTAGAGTAATCTAAGTCCTGCGGCAGCTTTATCTTTTCAAGGTTTTTAAACCTCTCTACATCCTTTAACTGCCTCTGTATAAACCCTGAATATTTTACCTCTATTTCTATTTGAGGCAAAGCTAATTCTAATCCCCCCGCCTTTTCAGTAAATAAAGGGTAGGCCTTTTGTAAATCCCTTATACCTACCTGCGGTCTTTTCAACAACTCTTCAAGCGTTAGCGCCTTCTTGATTGAAGAGCTGCCCAGCTCTTCTAGGGCCGCGTTTATTTCTGCATTAGGCTTTACGCGCGTTTCTTTAAGGAACTTGCTGCCTTCTTCTATCGCCTTTTTCTTTTCTTGCGTATTTTGAAACTCTTGCTTGTTTACAAGACCCAGATCATACCCGATTTTTCTCAAACGGATATCGGCGTTATCCTCCCGCAAAATAAGACGGTATTCCACCCGCGAAGTAAACATGCGGTAAGGCTCATTAGTGCCTTTAGTAGTAAGATCATCTATCAAGACACCGATATAACTTGATGCACGGTCAAAGATCAACTTCTCTTTTTCTTTTACACCCAAAGCCGCATTGATCCCTGCGGCTAACCCTTGCGCAGCAGCCTCTTCATATCCGGTTGTACCGTTGATCTGTCCGGCAAAATAAAGATTACAGATGGATTTTGCTTCCAATGTAGGGTAAAGCTGCGTCGGCTCAACCACCCCATGCTCGATCCCATAACCAAAGCGGATCACCTTTGCATCTTCTAATCCTTCAATAGAATGGATAAGCTCAAGCTGGACATCTTCGGGCAAGCTGGTCGAGATACCATTTGGATAGACCTCATCGCTCTCTAAGCCCTGCGGTTCCAAAAATACCTGGTGGCGGTCCTTATCAGAAAACCTCACAATCTTATCTTCTATCGACGGGCAATAACGCACTCCCGTAGACTTAATGATTCCCGCATAAAGCGGTGACCTGTCCAAATTGTCGCGGATTATTTGATGCGTATTTTTATTTGTATAAGTTATATAGCAGGGAACTTGCTTCTGGGATATTTTTTCTGTAGAAAAAGAAAACGGATGAGCCGGATCATCCCCTTTTTGCTCTAAAAGGGCAGAATAATTTATTGTATTCTTATCTAAACGCGCGCAAGTCCCGGTCTTAAAACGAAGGATGTTAAACCCGAGCTCTTTTAGATTGCCT
>JAHJJA010000055.1 GCA_018822885.1 Candidatus Omnitrophota bacterium | reverse complement strand
GAGGACTTATTCAGGAAGAAGCGCCAGCCGGTATTACCTGCTTTGGAGGCATTTAAGGATGAGCCGAAATTTAGGCGCGGCCAGATAAGGGAATTCAGCGCCAAGCTTGATGAATGCATCAAGCGCCTGAAAATGTCCGACGAGCAAAAGAACAAGACACCGCTAAAGATCAAGATATTAGCGGCAATGGAAATAAGGACGGTCCAGGACCTGCTGAAGTTGAATTATCTGTTTAAGACAAGGCAGGTTTTGATCAATGTCAGGGAAGGTTTCTTAAGCGCGAGGGAAATTGAGGCCGGGAATATACGTAAGAGAATCTGGCAGGGCCATCTGCCGGTGATGCGGGAGGCAACCAGCCAGAGAAATAAAACAATGCGCGATTTGGCAGGAGAGATTAAAGATGGTTTGCAGACGGATGATACTTTTAACGCCAGCCAGAAACGGATAACCTTACAGCTTAAGGGCTATCTTAAGAAATGTGATATCCTGGCCTGGTCTAAGGCAGCCCAAGAGCCGGAATATTATTGGGTAAGGGAAGCGGCGCAAGGAATAAGAAGCGCCCTTACTTATTATTCTGAAGCAGCAAGGCAAAGAGTAAAAGGGATGTGTGTTTATATTATGAGAAAAGCCAAAACCGCCGATATTCTGGCTAAATTAATGGAAAGATACCGCAGCCTATATGTTGACTTGCGCTTAAAGAAAATGCCTCATGAGCAGGCGCGCGATAAGGCATTCAATGATGCTTATCAAGATTTTGCAACTGACGCTAACATTAGCCGCGGTTCACCCAAGGATTATCTGTATTTTGCTTTTTTCTACATGGCAGTTTATATCCGCACCAAAGGAAAAAAGAAACCCACCGAAAAAGCGCCGATCACAAACCCTGTATTCCATGCCGCCCTCGTTTTGATCAGGATAATCGAAGCTAAAAAACTGACTTATCTTAATAAATTAGGCAGAAACGCCCAGGAAAAAGTTGATTCTCTAAACGACAAGGAGAATTTTTCTAAACTTACCACGGGCCAGATGTATGAGGTTGTTGACGCAATAGCAGTTGATAGGGAGTTAGCCGAAGCCCAGAAGCAAGAGCTTCTCAGAATGATCCGCTATCCAGGTGATTTCTCTGCATTAAGGGACACCCAACCACCCAAAGCAGGGACGTCTTCCAAATCAAAGCGAAGAGTGTCCCCAGGCAGTAGCGCCATTGTCAATGCCGCTAAGCTTGTCTTATCCTGCGCTTCGATATTTTTCCTTCAGCGCGCCTTCGGTTATTTTGGCCTGACTTTTGGGGTTGCATTAGCAATGGTTGCTCCGCCATTATTCTGGGGAAGCTGGATATCCGATGTAGATAGGGAAGAGATCAATGATGCCGACACTTTATCTAACTATATTGATGCCTTAGAAGAAAATGTCTGCGAAGGCTATACGGTTGGCATGGAGACTGAAGCTTATGATAGAAAGTTCTTAAGGCCTTTATTTGAGTTATTCTTTTTAAGGCTGGAAAGGGATTTTAGCCAGGCAGAGGAGTTTATCGCCAGATGCAGGCAAGTCTTAGATAGGCAAGATGCTTTTAGATTAAGAGGAATGATGAATGATAGATACCGCATGCTTACTACCGCTTTTATAAAGGTTAAAAGAGATCACGCGGCGCAAGAAGCCTCTGTGGGTTTTTACGGTTTACTGATGTTTTATCTTACCGCGGCTCCGGAGTTTTACCTGGGGCATTTATATGGCGAGTATATGAAGACAAAATCAAGCATACCGCTGTCGATTTCCAGGAAAAATATCTCTTATCATACAAGGGGAGATAGTATCGTGTATTTATACGATAAGGTTATGCTTTATGAGGGTGAACATGCAAAATATACGAGCTCCCTTGATTTTCGCTACGGAGAGACTAAACCGCAAGAGCCGACAGAGTTACAAGATAAAGAAAACAAAGAAAAATTGCAAGAGGCGATAAGGGTTTGGGGGGAATGTCTCTTGAAGGATACCCCCAGAGAGACAAGGAAATCCATTGAAGAAAGAAGGCGGAGGTTTATTGATACTGCCACAGTCATCCAGCTTAAGATGAGGACGCCGCTTCTATTTTCTGACCCGGAACATAAGGTAGTGCGTATCCTGCATACGGGAAGGAGCAGGCGCGCGCAGTTTTTCTCCAAAACTTATTTAGATAACTTAAGGATCGATGATGGGTTGGATATGCTGGAATTAGCTTTTTGGCTAAATTTTGGCCAGCGTTTCATTGATTCCCATGACCGGATGCTTGCTGTTAAAAAAGAAAAAAAGGAGGAATTGCACGCTATCCAGAACACCGTGGTTGGCGTAAATCAATCTTTTCTTAGGCATCCAGAGGATGGTTTCTTTGTTAAGCCGGCAGATTTTAAAAAGAGGCTTACAGAGTTGATGAGAGAGGATATATTACGTATTTATAAAGATGTTTTAGCTGAGGCAGTAAAAGAAGAAAAAGAGACTGATGCTTTACTATTTTCCGGAGTGCCTCTGGATGGAAAGAACTTCACTCAATTCTGCCAGGCAAGAGATGCTTATCTGCATTTATTATACCGTTATGAAGGCATGGGAATGCATTTGCGCGCGGAAAATGCATACCAAAAGATGAAGGCAGTGATAACCGCTATTCAGGAATTTGACCATAAGATCCTTCCTTTGGAATACCAAAGGGTTCTGGTGTTTACCGCGCTTAGATTCGGCCGCTTTGGTGATTTTATCACTGAACTGAGGGCGCTTCTAACAGGGGAGCGTTCGCGCTGGAGGCGCAAACGCTATATGGCAGAGGTGCTTACTTCGCGCTTAACTATTACACAATCTATGGGAGACGGCAAGAGTTTTGAGGATGACGTAAGGCGGACGTTAGCAACCCAGCTTGAAGCGGCAACTCCCCAGATGCTGGATGAGGTGCTTGCTGTTGAAGAGGAGGTAAACCGCCTTTTTAGAAACTATTTTAGCGACCCAATAGCAAATTTCTCTTCTGAAAATATCAGTAATGAGACACCTCTAGAAGACCGCAAAGGCATAGTAGCGTTAAGCTACCTGCAGCAGAATGAAGAAAAGATAAAATCAATCTCGCCTAAAAATCCCACTTCTAATTCTAATAATCCTAATTCTAGTGCTTTTCCAGGCATTGTATCTAAAAAAAAGTTGGCAGAGCATAGTGGCGAGCCGACATACAAATATGAAATTAAATTTGACGAAGAAAATAAAGATTATGTTTTAGGCGAGCCGATTATTATTAATCGAGGAACTAAGTTAGCAGATTTTGCAGTAAGAGAAGCTTGTCTTAATGAGTTACTTCGTCGTCTTGTTTTTGGTTATGAGGAGGCTGCTCCCCGTATGGCTGCCGCTGAGATGGAGCGGAATATGAGAAAACAGGGATTCGCCTCTTCTTTCACTCTTGTTATAACCGGAGATGAGGAATTGCTTAAGAGTGCTAATGATAATAATTTGAGCATCCTGCCTTCAGGGCATAATAAATGGTGTCGGGATGAAAATCTTTATATTGCCGCAGTCAATTTAGCCAAAGATGTATACAGTAAGCAGAGGAATAAAGAGTACCCTGAGAATACAATCTTTATACACCCTGCATTTTTTGCTCTCTCAATCCAGAGGCAATATGAAGTCCTTTATCACGAAGCCAGATCTCATATAGGAAAAATGCTGAGGCAGGAGCTTGATGCGGCAGAAGATACGATATCAGCAATTTTAACACCCGAACAATTATTTGAGTTAAGCGAGGCAGCAAGGATAAGAATTGATATTGATGAAGCTATTAAAAAGGTAGGAAGCTCGATTGATTCTAGCAATCTTGAGTCAGGCGTAGAAATTAGGCTTTTTGATAGCCGCATGGAAAAAGAAGACACAAGAAGATATTTATCAGCCGCCATATTGGCCTTAGAGGAGAGGCGTCCGGATACGATAATTAGATTCATAAGGGAAATTGCGGGGATCAGACAGATCATGGCGCAAAGAGGTATTCTCGATAATGCATTACTTGGGGAATTAATGGTAATGGCCATGGTATTGCCACAAACAGAAGATTTGCTTTCTGCTCTGCAAATAGAACTGGCTTGTATTAATCTATTTGCGGATAGAAAAGAATCGATCCGATTTGAAGAGTCTTGTATGACCCACGGAACTACCTACGCAACATGGGAAGTTTGTTCAGTCCGCGCAATGTCAAGTACAGTATTTTCTGTTTACAGCAGGCTGTTTACTACCCCGAAGTCTTTAGTATCTTTTGTCCGTTTTTTCGCACAAGAAATAAAAAACGAGCCGTCTTTATTAAATGTATTAAATGATAAAGATAAACTTTATGCGTATATATTTAATTCTTATAAGAATAAGGTGAAAATTTCGCAAGGGGATAGCAGGAAAAAAGGGCCAGTAAATCCCGATCCCAATCTGCAGGATAGGATGATTAAGTGTATTGTTTTAGACTGTGATAATACTTTGTGGGCCGGAATTATAGACGAGGTCGGGACGCGCGAAATAAGGGTGACCCCGCCCTATGCGCAATTTCAAAGGGCGCTTTTAGCCTTTAAAGAAAAGGGAATTATTCTAGCCATAAATAGCAAGAATGAGCTTGAGGATATAGAAGAAGTTTTAGAATATAACCAAGGAATGGTTTTAAAAAAAGATGATTTCGCGGTTATCAGAGCTAATTGGCAGGAAAAAGCCTTTAATATGCTAGAGATTGCCCGGGAGCTAAACATCGGATTAGACAGCATTGCATTCATTGATGACAGCTCCAAAGAGACAGTTTTGATCCGTATGATGCTTCCAGAGATTTTAGTGTTTGATTTTCCGGCAGATATTGAGGATATTCCTATTTTACTTCAAGAGTTAAGTAATCTTACTCCCAGGGGAAGTATTACCAGCGAGGACAGTATAAGAACGCAGCTTTATGATGCTAAACGGCAGAGGGATGAATTAAGAAAAAGGCTGGGGTCTTTGCAGGCCTACTACTGTTCTTTAGGGATGAGGATTCTCATTAGGGAAGGCATGGAAAATAGGCCTTATATCGCGCGTATAGTTCAGTTAATCGGCCGGACAAATCAATTCAACTTAAATGATGTGAAACGCTATCCTGGATATGATGAAAGAGGAATAGAAGATAAGATGGAAGATGATTCCTGTAGAGTCTTCACTCTGGAATTAGAGGATATATTTGGCAGCGGCGGGATAGTCGGGGTGATCATACTTAAAAAGATAAGGGTGCGGGGAGATGGTTGGCAGATTGAGGTTTTTTGTTTGAGCTGTCGAGCTATAGGCCTGACTGTGGAGCAGGCCTTTCTGGCACATTTAATTAAGAAATTAAAAGAGGAAGCGGCCTTAACATTAAGAGGTATTTATCGCCCGTCAGGAAAGAATAAATTGGTAAGTGATCTTTATACTAGATTAGGATTTCTCTCTGTTAGTAGTCATCTATATGGAAGCGATGTTAAGTGTTATGATTTCAATTTATCAAAGGGTAATCTTGAGGTCCCGCCATGGATAATTGTACATAAAAAGGAAGATCCTGATTTATTCGCGCTAGCGGACAAAAAACCTGTAGAGAGCGGGAATATTCCTAAAGGGAATATTTTCCAGGTCAGAGTCAACGATATTATTTATTTACATCTCAGGCCCTTAGCATTTCTTGCCGGAGTGATCGTAAAAAAGCTTGGAGAGCCGCCGTTATCAATAGAAGTCAGATTTTCCAGGACAGCTAAGACGCTTGAGGATTCTGTTCCGGGAAATTCTATGATACAAATGACAAAATTAGCCTTTCCTACCGGACGTTGCGCATGGTGTAGGTCAATGAATATGTATTTGCGCAGTAGCCTTCCTAAAAGCATCCTTGAGGAAGCAGAAGCGATCCTGAAGGATGCTTTACATGGCAAGGGGCTAGAAAAAACCGGATTTGCGCCAAGAGAGACATATTTTCCTGATCAGGCCAATAAGCAATACCGTGAAAGGATAAAAAGATTGGCAGAGAAGGTGAGTTCATCAGGCCTTGGCGCGCTTTGCGTATTACTTTTGGCCTCTGTTGTTGCTCTAATTTTTACACACCTCGTAGGTGTGTGGGGGTTGGGAGGAGTTTGCCTTGCTGTTGCGCCGTTTTTAGCTTTCAAAGAATCAGATCTTAAACCGATTAAACAATTTAATGCTTTTAAAGTGAAAATAAAAGGCGATTTCGACATATCTTTCTATGAAGCGCGGAGTGATTTTGGAAAGCCGTTAGCCCTTGTAGATAATGGCTGGTCTTTTAAGGCTGTCTTTTCAAGTCAGGCTTTAGAAAAGTTCCGCTGTTTCATAAGCGGCCTCAACATGCGTTTTACACTACGGGCATTTAGTTTTTACATTTATTTGAGGGAATCAAGGGAATGGGGCCACGTTCAGGCAAGTGAATCAATGAGCAAGATTTATCCTGTTGAAGTGTCCCGGGCAATAGACAAATTTGCATCAGAAGTTCTCGGTTCGCAGATTGCTCTAGTGAAAGAAAAAAAGCGCAAAGCCAAAAGAAAAGAATATATAGCTAATACGGTAAAGAAAACCGACTGCTCCTCAAGCGGACAGTTTGAAGATAAGGAGTTAGAAATTATCAGGCAGGCGCTCGCCCATCCGGACAGCGAATTTCTTGTTATAGAGGAGATTAACCTTGAAAAAGGGAGTTGCAGGATAAGGACAATGCGCAGCGGCAGAAAACAGGGTGATACCGCCACTGACGCGGATATTTCCGGGAATGCCCGGCGCCATTGCCGCTATATCCTTGATGCCAAGGAATATGCAGAAGCCGCCTGTAACGGAAAGCTTGAGATCCTGGAAAGGCTATATATAATACTGAGGCTTCCCGAGCGCATTATGGTCAATAACGGCAAAAATTCCCCGGACTATTATGCGCTGCGTTTGCCTGAAGACGGGGATATTGTCGTAGGAGATAAATTTACCCGCGCCTGTTATGATAAAGGCCTGCAGGCGATGATCATCTCCGGAGTGACGTTTAATTCTCCGGCAAAGCTCTTTAGCTGTTTTGCCCACGAGGCAGGCATCCGCCTTGATGCAGAAAACGGCTTGTGTAAAGAAGAACAACATTTAAATGGAATAAGGCGGGAACTCCGCGTTGTATACCGCTTATGGATGGATGAGCGGGTCAGCAAAGACGGCTACCGTAAAGAGATGGCGCGCTTAACCATCTCCTTTTTAAACCTCGAGGCCGTGCTCCTTAAACAAAACAATCGGCTGCTAAGAGGCGCTTCTCTAAGGCGCACCCTGCAATTAGGTAAACAGATGCGGGGCTTATGCAAGAAATTAGAAGATAGCGATTCTGAGGAGCGCATTGAAGCGGCGCGTGCCATCTTAGAGTTTTGCAGACAGCAATTTAGCGATATCCTTGTGCTTCTCTGGTTCAGGATGGGGGCAGTAAAGATCAGTGAACATTTCGTCAATGAGGGAGATGATGATGTAAGGGCGGAATACTTGAGTGTCCTGGGTTTTATTCATGCTTTTCATCCGGAATCTGAATCAGCGGAGAATGATATTGCCAGGATTTTTCTCAATCTTTTTGAAGTTACGCCGTTGTTGCGCAAGGCAGCGCTTAAGGCAATCAGCCAGATGAAACAGCCTTATTCTTATTTTGACCGTCTCTTATACTACTCAATGAAATCCATTTTTAAATTTTCTGAACGTGAAGAACGCAGCCTCGCTTTAGGAGCGATAGGCAACAGCGTTGACTTGCGTTCTTTTCGATTAGCGCCGGTAGTAAGAGAGGCTTTTGAGTATATGAAGGAAATAGCAAAAGAGGAAAGCTCCGGGAATAATGAAGATGATGGGGTTGCCGAAGACGGGGCGCGCGCTTTATTATCCGCGATCATGAATTATCGTTGTCCTTTGAGCATAAAGGAACAGTGCAAGGCCATAACTCAGATAGAAAAGATATTCAAGAGAAAAATTGACGTTTTAAAGAGACAGCTTGAGGGAGGAGCTCATCCTTGCGCTGAGACGTATTTTGTGGAGACACATGCGTTATTCCATGGCACATCAGCCTATCTGGCTGAAATTTTTGATTTGCGCAAGTCTAAGGATAAAGACTATCATCCCTGGTTGCGTCTCACAGCGGCGCAGGCGCTAAGGGAAATGACCCGCTCTTACCTTGCCTATATCAATACCGTGTCGGAGAAGATGCGAACCCCTTCTCTTTCAGAAGAATACACCTTATTAATAAAGGAGATGGTGTTAAGTTTATGTTGGCCTGTAGCATTGAATAAAAAGATGCTCCGGGTAGAATTGAACCACGCAGTGTATAAAGCGTTGCTTGAGATCATCTGCGAATTCGCGCAGGATTCCGGTTTAAAACGGCTTTTATTGTTAGGCACTGACGCTACCAGCGTACAGGCGGCAAAAAATATCTGCCGGTTAAGGGGGCCTAATTTTATGCGCGCCTTGATCGATGATTTCAGAGGCAGCCACAGCACAATCCTCGTTATCTTAGTTAAAGCTTTAAAAGAATGGGAGAATAAGCATAAGGGTTTGTTAAAGAGAGGCTATTTCGGCAATTTGAGCCCGGAGAGGATCAAGGAATATCGAAAAGCGATAGCTAAAGATCCTACGTTAATCGAGCCCCTTCAGGAATTTGACGAGATGGCAATTACGATCACTGATACAGAAGTCCGTCATTGCATTTGGAGTAGGAAAGCTCAAGCTTTTTCCGGTTGGATTGTAGAGCCCTCCATATTCCCTATCTTTGATGAGAAAAATAATATACTTACGGTGGTTTATTCAAGAGGCGCTTACAGGGAGATTAAAATGAATTTTTCGGCTGATCTTCTTAAGCCGGTTTTCTTAATTGATTATCACGAACATATGGAAGAGGTGCAGGGTTTTTGTCATGTGTATGTGTATGAAGAGATAAAGAAGACGTCGAAGCTTGGGGGGGTTGCCCTTACTCTGGAAGAGATCTTTCCTCCTTTTGAAGACGCATATTATAAAGAACATTTCTTAGAATACGGCGGTTTCGAAATAATTATGTTAGATAATTTTGTTACTCAGGTTATCCGGAAGGAAATGAGCGGTGAGGAGTCTGTAAGTTTCAGGTGCGTGGAGGAGGCTAAGGCCTTAGTGCAAAGAATAGCCGAGAAGAATGGCTTTAGCTGGATTGAGAGATCCAAGTTAAAGCAGCTTGCGCATGAGTTAACATTTAATATGCTTGAATTTGCAAGGGGGGGAGTTTTCGGCGCGGCGGCGATCAAGAGACAGGGCAAATGCGTCATTGAAATCGTGGGCTGGGATTCCGGGTGCGGCATGCGGGATCCCCAGGCTATCCTCGAGTATAGCCTGAAAAAAGGCGAACGCCATGGATTAGGCTTCAAGAAATTTACCAAGCTTGCTGATTGGCTGGAGATCGAGGCGCTAAAACAGCTCTGGGAGATGGATGAAGAAAAAAAGTTTATTTTGCGCGGGGAAAGCCGCGTTAATGACGGTACGCGCATCAGCCTTGGAGTTGTTCAGAAAAGAAAGAGAAGTAGTCTGGAGTTTTTTCCGTTTTTGGTGCCGCAAGAGTTCCAGGCGCAAGATATAGAGAGAAACACTGCGGCTGAAGATGCCTGTTTAGCCGTTTTGCTTAAAGAGCTGGAAGATGAAAATCCCGCTCGCGCACCACCCCATATAATTGTCACTACAGAAGCTGGACTTTTAAATGATGATGATGCGAATATCCACGTAGCCAGCCGCAATAGACATCATGCAATAGTTTTTCTGCACCCTTATTTTTTCAGACTCTACCCCTTGCTTCAGAAAATAATCCTCTATCACGAGTTATTTAGCCACATTGAGAAAAAACTAAATGATCCGGAGGCTTTGCGAGACACCTATGAGCATTTCGGTTTTATTGATAGGAGTAGTTTATTCCCTCAGAATGAGAGGTTGCGTCGCGTTTTGATCATTACACATGTCTTTGGAGGCGCAACCGGACAAGAAGTATATATTAAGAATCTCGCCTCCTATTTAGTCCAGCGCGGCTACGTGGTGCATATTCTATATACTACGCCTGATAAGCAAGCCAAGGATCAATCTCTGGTTGATGGGCTATTGCATTATTGGCCGGTCTACCAGCAAAGGAAAACGCATCATGATATTTTTCCCTGGGTCTACTTCTTTTTAGTTTTGAAGCTCCACCGAATTTTAAGTAATTTCAAAGTCGATTTTATAAATCTTCATTCTGCTTTTCGTCTTCCGCCAAGTATTGTCGCTTGGTATGGCCGTCTGATTAAAAAGCTCCCTATTTATATGACTGTGCATAACTCCCGCAGATGGGGTTCATTTAGCCTAGTTAACTGGTGTTCAAAGGCAGTTGCTGCCATGAATAAGCTTTTTGTTCATAGAAAAACAGCAGTCAGCCGAACTGCCGCCGAGGCCTTGGGTGCAAATACTGTAGTAGTAGGCAACCCTTTTAATCTGGAAGTTTTTAATCCTTATGATCAGACAACAGAAGAAGCGGCGAGCAAATGGCGTGAAGGATTGAATTTATCCCCTAAAACTAAAATAATCTTTTATCCTTCCAGAATAACTCCTGCTAAGGGTCAGCTGGAATTAATCGGGATGGCCGCAATATTGAAAGAAAAGAGGCGGGATTTTGCTGTAGTAATGATCGGTGAGGTTTCTCACCGCGAATATTATAATCAACTGAAATCAGAGATAGATAAAAGAGGGCTTTCAGGCACCGTATTTATCCTTGACCGTCTTGCGCAGGAAGAACTTGCTCCGTTATACGCGGCAAGCTATTTCGTGGCCATGCCTACACAACATCCGGAAGGCCTGCCTACAGTCTGCCTTGAGGCGTTTGCCATGAAAAAGCCGGTAGTCGCATACGATTCAGGCGGCACAAGGGAAGTGGTAAGGATATTAGACAATGGCCATGAGACCGGTATTATCAAGCCCCAAGGGGATATCGCAGGATTTACGCAGACAATGGATTTATTATTGGATGATCCAAGGTGGGTTTCCTTGATGGGCAGACAGGCGCGAAAAGTAGCAGAAAAAGAATTTGCTCCCGAAATATGCGTTGATAAATTCGTCTCCCTTTTTAATCAAGGTACACCCAGCAATTCAATCCCGAGGCTTCGCTCGGGACCCCCTTCGGTAGTCGGCAGGGTGTCCCAGAAAATCGCAGGAATTTTAATTCTGGTTTCTTTGGCTTTTGTTGTGAGCTTATTAATGGATTCAATAGCTTGCGGATTGGTTAGTTGTGCCTTAGCGAGTGTCACGCTTATCCCGGGAACATCCGGAGAAAAGAGATCCAACCTTGAGGACTCTGATCCTTATACACGTTCAGTGTTGCATGATTTAAAGAATAAGCTTTTCGCAAGCCAGCTCTGCAAGCTTATTATTGACATGTATAAAGAAGTTGCCGAGGCGCAGGCAGTTTTGGCTGTAGTGAGGCAACACAGCCAGATATATAGCAACTTAAGTAAGGCGTCCATTGATTTTTTTGAAGGAAGGTGCGCTTTTCAAGAAGTCATCAGGGTTTTTAATGAAAATTACAATCCTTTTATTGAGACCATAAAGCAACTCAGGGCCTATACGGGTAATGGCGGGTCAAATTGTGAAGATCCGCTAAAAAACCATATCAACGGGTTAGTTGATCATGCTATTAATAATGGATTACTGCGCCGCTATCATGAAGTAATCAACTTAAGAGATAGGTCAGTTATTAAAATCAATGTTGGCGAGATCATTTTAACACAGATAGAGTCGGTGAAGCGCCACCCCTTGGCAAGAAAAGACGCGGCAATAAAGGTTTTTCCCGGACTAGACAGTCTTTCTCTCAACGTTTCTACCTACAGAACGCTCGCCGAGATGGTCCTTTATGATCTTATGTTAAATGCTTTGAAATATTCTACCGGCAGCGAAATCCATATCTTTGTTTCTTTCACCATAGAGGGAGACTTAAGGGTGGCGGTAAGGTCTTTTGGCTTAAAAGAATTACAGGGTAAGAAACTTGGCACGGGTGTGGGTTTAGAATCGTTGCGTATGGCCTTGCAGGCGGTGGGGGGGACTTTTCAAAAAGAAGTCATCAAGGAAGGAGTCTTTACTTTTACCGCTATCTTTACTGTGCCTATAATAAATGTGCCTATTGAATTAATGCAACGGACACTCTTGCTGTATTTACGCCCTATAGCTCTTTGTGGGCCAAAGGCATGCGGAAAGAGAGTTTTAGCTCAGTGGATCGCCTCAAGGCAGAACCGCCGTTATATAAACAGGGGTTTTTTAAAGCGGGTATTAATGGTGAAAATAATGGAGCAAAAAACAAAAGGCGGTCTAGATGTTAATAAACATGAGGCGGTCTTGAATTTTATCACTGTGATTTTAAATAATAAAAATATTATAGATTATTCCGGCGAGCCGGTAAAAGTAGACGGCGCAGATACTTCTGTGCCTGATAAGATGACCGGAGTCGCATTCCGCGATAGGATGAAGTCAGAAATCGAGAATAATGAAGAGGCCATGCAATTAATGGTGCAGATATTTAATTACGAGAAGGTAAGGATAGCGGTCGATGAGTTTATCAATAGGTTGGACAGAGAGGCAGAATTAAGCGGGCTTTATAACGGGATCATCATTATTACTTCTGAGCCGATCAATGACCTGCGTGTATTGAATATTATGCTGACTGCCTCAAGTGGAGTAAGGGCCTATAGATTAGGCAAGCCTGAAAGCGCGATCAATAGGCAGGATGTAATCACGCGCAGACAGGATTTGGCAGAAAGATTCCCCGAAATATTCAAAATTGACACTTCGAATTTGGATGTGCAGGAGGCAGGCAGGATAGCGCTGGATTATATTATGTCTCATCAGCCTAACGGCCGATCTGTTTCAGGCGCATTGTACGGCTGTTCCGGCAACCTGACCTCCGAAGACAGGAAGGCGCTGGATGATTTTGTGGATGAGCATCCTGAAGATTGCAAACTTATTTATGATGATGCCGCGGGAAAATATGATGCTGTGCCGATGCGCACGATGATTTATTGTTTAAAGGCGGTTGTCCCCGGTATGCCGGAGCATGATTATATCTGGGACAGGGTAAATATTACTGATAAGGGCGAGATCCTTGAGATATATTTTTCTTCGCAACAATTGCTGGAAGCTATTTATGACAGGATCGACCGGGATTATGAAGACCTTAATCAGGACAATAAGTTATATTTCTGGTTTTTAGGATTCCTCTGCCACCATGCCTACCTGGAATGTGTGGTGGGGTATGATCATCTCTATGCTATGTTTATAGCTAAGCAGGAATATGATTCATATCTTAAGGATATCATTAAAGAGGCCTTTGAAACCACACCTGAAGCTACATCTGAAGCTGCGCCTGAAAATAAGCCTGATGATAAAGAGGAAATTGGAATGTATTTTAATGCTATCGTCGAGATCTGGGACAGGTTTTTCTCTGACTGTCCGATCTCCTCGATCCATCTTAGTGATGCCAGCGAGCAAGATGCATTAGGAGGGAGATTCGGGTTATTGAGAAAGATCGCTGATACAAAAGCTTTTAGTGTTTACTTGGCCTCTGATATTCAATCGAGAAGGAAATTTGCTGTCGTAAAGACTTCGTTGATCTCAAGAGATGTTGCGGCAAGGACAAGGCTGGAACGTCAGGCGCACATACTTAAAGACCTGGGCAATTATTCCAGGGCGCGTAAGCTTGCCTTAGGCCTGCCTGAATTTCTGGGGGATGGATATTGCGAAAAGGGAGATGGTTATTATTGGATGGCCATGGAGTTCATTAATGGGCCGACTTTAACCGAATACTTGAAGGGACATAATCAGCCGGCTGAAGTCTTCGCGATAATAGAGCAGGTTCTTGAATTTTTGATTGTTTGTCACGCCAACGACATTGTACACCGGGATATTAAGCCGCACAATATACTTATGGCTGACAATCAGGCAAAAGTGATTGATTTTGACAGCGCTTATGTTATGAACAGGTCTGATCTTCCGGAGTTTTTTGAGGGGTCGGTCAGGTATCTGTGCCCGGAGGCTACTATCAAGGGCGAGTTTCCTGTTCCGTATTGGGATTTATTTTCGGTGGGGATGATGTTATTTGAGATTGTCACAGGTCAAGTGCTTATAAATACAAATGGAAATTGTTCTGACACTAATTTTATCAGGAATCGCCAGATACCCTCAATGTCAGAAATAACCAGACGCTTAAGTGGTCCTTGGATGAACTTCCGTATGGTCGCCCAGGTTATTGATCACGCCATCACGCCAGTAAGCTCGAGGCAATATACCAGCGCTTTGGAGATGCTGCAGGATTTACGCGCTGTTCGAGATGGAAGGGCTGGGTTTCCTTTAGGGCCCAAGGCAGATATGGCGGGGCGCGCGTTAAAACCAGCGCGCATTCAGCTTATTGCGGCCTTGGCGATCGGCGTACTGGCAAGCATTGTCTTTCTCTCTGGAAATACAGGGCAGGTAACGATTATGGCGGGAGCCGGATTTCTTTGTTTTCCTTCCGGAATCTCTGATATTTTACGTTCTGTTTGGCGCGGGATAAAAAATATTTGCGGGGCTCAATTGAATGCTCCATCGCAGATGAAAGATCCTCAAGAAGAAGATTCGCTTGAGGAGGGTGCGAGGAAATCACATATGGGTGAAGATGCGCACGCCGGAATAAGGGATATAGAGGCTTATTTAGGCGCTGTAAAAGTGACAGAGCAGGGTAAGGCAGAGGTCAAGCTGATTAGAGATGCGATAGGAGCTGTCAAAAAAGGCAGGTTCCAGAGCGGCAATATTGTGGATTTAAGAGGGATTGCTGAAGGCCTGGAGATCATGTTAGTCGGAGATTTACATGCCCGTCGGGATAATCTTGAGAAGATACTGTTCCATAAAGGAAAGAGCGATTCCGGAGAAGAAGAGCCGCCCGTGCTGGATAAAGTTAAAAATAGAAGAGGCCTTTTAATCATTTTAGGCGATGCGGTTCATGATAACCTAAGCAGAAAGGAAGGAGAATTAAGTTTTGAAGAAACACAGTTAAGGCTAGCTGATATGTCTTCTTCCCTTGCAATCGCAAGGGATATTATGGAGCTAAAGATCAATCATCCCGATTACTTCTATTATTGTCTTGGTAATCATGATTCTCCGGAAGTGGATTGCGCAAAGTGGGGGGTGAAACAGACGCAACTTTTTGTAAATGCTATGCTGGATACATACGGATGGTTATATTTTGATCTCTATCGCGAATACGTTAAAGAAAGCCCGTTATTGTTGGCCGCAGACGGGCTGATTGCCACACACGCCGGGCCGGTTAAGCCTGTCTTGACACTGGAAGAGGTACGGTGGCTGGAGAAGAATGATCCGAAGTTGTATATTGCTCTATGGGGAAGATTTAAGCATATCCGTGATATCAGGTTTGCCTATTTTGATAGTGATGTTATTGATTTTATGGATAAGTTTGGCCAGCCGCAGGCATATTTTGTCGTCGGCCACGATCAGAACATGATCCCGGTGGGCAATTTTTGGGCAAGTGTTTCTGATAATCCGCAGTTTAAGCTCTACATAATTGACGCCTCTAGTGATGAGGCAGGTTATGCGTTGTATAGAAAGGGCAAATTAGAGTTTGTGCAATGCACTTATCCCGGTACAGCCAGGATAGACGATAAGGATCTGCCACGCCTGAATATAAGCGTTAGATTCAAAGGGTACAAGGCAAGAGTAGAAAGGAAAGCATTATTTTCTCTGCCCGAAGAAATGCGGGGGCGCGTTAATAATCAAGTGGATGCTTTTGAGAACTTGTTGAACGATTACCTTGACTGGTTAAGGCGGTTGAATCACGCTCCTCCATCCGGAATTATGAAATTCAGCCTTTGCCCGCAGACTACGGATTCCCAAAAAGACATTTTCCTTCCAATAGATTACACTTACCTCGGCGGAGTAGCCGAATCAAACAGAATCGAAATCGCTTATGCCGCGCTATCTAAGCCTAAGATCATCGGCCTTGACGTGTTAGGGCATGAGATAGATGAGTTATCCGCTAAATCACGCCTTTGTCCTAACCCCCATCAATTTGCCTGCTCAAGAAGCCTGGAGCGTTTTGATAACGATCCGCAAGAGCTTCGCGCTTTTATAAATGCGGCTAATGGATCAGGAGCGCGTTTAAATTTTGATTACGAACGCGATATACTAAGGGTTGCCTTAAGGCATAATTGCTTAGTCGCTGTTTTCGCGAGAGCCTCGGCTATCATAGCAAAACAGAGCATTGATTTCTCTGCGCAACGAGAGTTAACAAATTTATTTATGGAGAATGGAATCTGTTTTCAGGATCTAAGAGGAAGCAGTATCCCGCTTGGAAAAGCTTTAGAGGTCATCTTGAGCAGCGAGAAATTAACAGATAAGATTGAGCAGATTCATATTGACCAATCTTATCATTTCGTGATTTTTACATTTAAAGGCGATGTAAAGATCATCATTGAACAAACGCAGGAAGGGTGTAATTGGCACGCGAGGTTTGTCTCCGTGGATGAGGAAATAGATGCGACGAATTTAAAGCCGCGCAAGTTCCTTAATAATTTTCTAGAAGGCCTTAGCGATCAAGATCATGTCGGAGCTGTAACTGATGCCCCCGAAGATATTGCAAGATTTGTTGAAGGGCAGGTCCCTGAATATGACCGAAAACCGGTCAAGGAATTCCTGGGGCAGGGCAAGACCATTATCCAGGCTAGTGATGGCGCGAGATTTTTATTCAGCATAAGCAATCCGCAGATTGAGTATGAGAAAGTAAACTACAACAGTAGTTATTATGATATCGCAGTCCAGGAGATGGCAGGTGACAGGCCGGTATTGCCGGTTGGTTATTGTATTTTTCAATTCAGCTGCCAGGCCGCGGTTTGCTCAATAGACCCATTTTATAGAAATAGCGTTAATGCGATCTTTGTGCATGAGCCTTACGACAGCCGTTATAAAGGTATTGCCAGCGCCTGCGTGCAACTTGCCCTCTACTATACCACATTTAGGGGAGCTAAAAGCTTTCATGTTATCAATATCGCGTCGTCAAATTATTTATCACGCCTGAAATTCGACGCCGATAACGCATTTCATTTCTACCGTTCGCCAAGGCCTTTTATCGATTGCGGCATGCCTTGTATAGAGATTATTGAGGTAAGGCCTGAAGCTGTTTTATCAGTGGATTCCCCATCTAATACTATGCGCAGGCTTACCGATGAAGAAGTATGCATTTTTGCGGATACCACGCGTCTTTTAGGGCAAAACCTTGATTTTAACGACCGGAAGTGGGCCGAGCTCAAGAGATTCTTTGCGTGTTACCTGCGCTTTAAAGATCGATTCAGGAACGCGACCGGCGCTTATCTTGATAACTGTTTTAGCGCAAAGCGGATTGCGGATGTGTTTTATTTATGGCAGGTTTGCGGTTTTAATATTTTTGAGCTTATTGAAGATGGTAAATATCGGACAGTATGGGCCCGCGGCGGGGCTAGGTTTATTTTTAGGAGAGATCTCGATAATAATATATATCTTTATGATGCATCTGATCGTAAATCTGAGGCTAAAGAAATCGGTTTCGCCGGTGTTATTGATAGAGAAGTAAGATATAGTTTTAAAGATAGCGCCTGTTTTCATGCTTACAAGGGGATGAATTTAGGCAACTTTATGATCCAGGTATACCACCTTTTGCTTTGGGCAAACAAGGGGCAAAAGAAACAAGATGTCCTAATAGCTATAACTATGGATACAGATAGGCTGTGTCAGTATTACCGCGAAATTGGGGCGCAGGTTTATCGCGATTTCGACGGAGACCTGCGCGCGCAGATGCCTTTATACGGCGGAATAGATGCTGCGATCTTGAGCAGGGAAGAGAAGGATTTAGTAGTGGCACAGAGGCCAGGGCAGTGGCGTTGTTTAAGCCAGAGAGAAATGGATA
Source organism: Candidatus Omnitrophota bacterium (assembly GCA_018822885.1). Classification (GTDB taxonomy): domain Bacteria; phylum Omnitrophota; class Gorgyraeia; order Gygaellales; family Profunditerraquicolaceae; genus JAHJJA01. Next base: position 3,445 of record JAHJJA010000055.1, on the reverse strand, counting down.
GACTAATATTAGACAAGGAAGTGACACCCAGCAAATCAAAGCTAAGGATGTCCCCAAAAATTGTCGGGGCAGTAATATTAGTTCTGTTCGCGCTGGCGGCGCTGGCTATGCATCCGGTAACTGCGGGGGTGGCTTTGGCTGCCGCTGCAGTAGTTCCATTAAGGTTAGAATCAGGCGAAAATGATTCTGACCCAGATTTTGCCGAGAAGCTTTTCTTAAGTTTTAATAGGCAGTTAAATTTTAAGGATAAGAAGCCGGAACAGGTCCAGAGGAATATTAATATTCTTAATACCTGTGCCGGCCTGCGATTAATTGCTATGCTTCCGAAAAAATATAAATTGCCCCAGGAGTCAAAGAGGTTGATTGGTTTTCTCAAGAAAGCGGCATGGGCGCTAAAATATAAAGGAGAACGCCAGGCAGAGGTGCGGCTTGCCTGCGAGAATTTCTTTAGAGAGCTCTGCGCGCATAAGAAATTGATAGAAAAAGAGGGCGATCCGTTATTATACATTGTCGGAGACGAAGTTACTGATTACATGGAAACAATAAGCGACTATCCGCTTTTAACCAGAGTCGGAGAAATTGCTATGGCTGTGCTTGCTCGGCTGGGTGATGAGGAGGCGCAGGAAAAATTAATCACTTCTAATCTACGCCTTGTAGTAGCGATAAGCTACGATTACCATCTTCGGCGTTCTTTCTCAAGATTGGACTTGATAGCCGCGGGTAATTTAGCCCTTACTAAAAATGCCATGGAGTGGGACCCCTGCCGTTGCACCAAATTTTCTACATTTATTTCTAAGGGTATTAATTGGGAGATGAGAATAGCATTTGCTAATAATCAAGGCGATGTGTGTGTGCCAATAGACGCGCAAATCAAGCACGGGCGCATAGCAAAAGAATTATCCTGGCCTGCTAACGGCGGAAATAATAGCAATGAATTGGACGATAAAGAAAGATATAAACATAAAATCAGCAGGCCAAGATATATTTCCTTTCAGGATCCTATTGCTAAAGATGATACTAAAGGACAGGGCAAAAGAAAGGAAGGGATTTTAGAGATTCCTGATGAAGGGTGCGTTGTACAGCCCTGCTTAAATGAAGATCTTCAAACTGCGATAGGAAGAGGAGAGAGAAGATTACGCGAGATTTGGCAAAACGAATTTGACCGGAACTGGCGGATATTTGAGTTGAGGACTCTTCTTCCGTCGTTAGGACGTATAGAGGCTATGAGCTTAAGGGAGCTGGCTCAATACATAGGCGGCCCTCGCTATGAAACAATCAGAAGGACGGATAACAAAGCAAAAGAAGTGATTCGGGAAGAAATGGACGGGCCTGTACAAGTTCCGGGTAATGGGCAGGGGGACACTCTTCCGATTGGTTCGAAAAACGTCTCCAGATTGGGTTTGAAAACGTCCCTGGTATTGGCGGGGGCGATCGCGCTTGGTTGTCTGGCTATGCATCCGGTGGCTTTTACAGGTGTCTTGTGTGCGTGCAGTCCAGTGGTTTTTCTTGGGAGAGAGTCAGCTTATTCCGTCTTGCACCAAGCAACCACTATTCTGGGTAAGCCAGAGATGTATATCCCCAAAGGGCAGGCGAAACCGGCATTAACAGAAATTAACCAATCTTTGGGTAAGAAAAAGATATTCACTAAGGAAGTTATTGCTGCTGTTTTTTCAGGCCTGCTATTATTGGTGGCGGGCTTAATCGGCCCGGATGCCCAAGCCGCAGAGATCCTAAGCCAGCGGCTCTTGGATTTAAGAATCGATCTTTCATCCATCGGTTCAGTATTTGGTTTCTTGCCGCTGCGCCCCGGAGCTACGGGAGGCGTGCAGTTAATTTGTTTAATTTTTGCTTTAGCCTGTTTTGTTTTCGCTGCTATCCGTGTGGAGAAAACGTTGATAGCAACAAAGTCAACTCGTAAGCAGAAAATCCGCAAAGCAATAGCCAGATTATTGCTGGCTGTGAATGAAGTCGAGAAGATAATTGCCGCCAACAAGGAACTGCTTTCGGCTGTAGAAAACCAGTTGCCATCGCCGGTTATAGATAAATACGTGACAGGCAATTCAAAAGAGCCGTTGATGGGAAGTGTCAGCTTGGCCTCGATCAATTCTTTAATAAAAAGGGCCAAGATCCAGCTTGAGGATTTACAAAAAAGAGTGGTCGGAACAAAGATATTGACTTTTGATAAGGATGGCAATCCGAGAGAAATGGGTATCACTGAAGAGCAGGTGTACGAATTATTACGTATAACCCGTTCCGGGGCAGGAAGCCTTTGGCAGAGGTTAAGGCCGCATTTTGTCCGTTCTGCGCTTCCTTATAGGGGTATAGAGTTGGAAGCGTATAAACTTTATCGCGCGCTCGCGCTTGCCCAGACTTTAGCTTATGAAGCAAAAAGGGAGTCGGTCATTGAAAAAACCAAAGGTCCCCGCGATAGAAGGTTTTACGGAGAAATAATCAGGGATATTAAGAAAAAATACCGCATTGCCTTGAGCAGGATGATCCGCTACGATAAGATCATAAGTTTAAGGCATTCCAGTTCCTACAAGACCCCGGTATTTTTATTATGGCTGGCCACATCTTTTCTATTCTTTGCTCCTTTTATCTTGATCTTCATCGCCGTGCCATTTTCTTTGGCGTATCTGGATGTTTATCATGGCGCAGGAGGGATGCTTGGCACATTCTGTTATAAATTCATTCATTTGTATTCACAACTACATTGGGTATCCTATGCGTACTTTGGCGCTTTACTGGCGATATCAATGGTCAACTGGGTTTATAAAGATTTTATAGTCTCTCTTTATGGATTGCTTTTTGGCCGCAAGATAATAAGATTGGGCAAGGAGAAGATCGTCGCGCGTAAGGGCATGATAAATCCTATAGCTGAAGAAATGCGCGATTTTCTTTTGAGAGATGTGTCGCCTGAAGCAGTTGACGGATTTATTAATACGCATCAGGCGAAGATTCAAGAGCTGACAAAAGTCACCGGAGGAAGCCTAGAGGCAGTGACTCCGGCCAGGCTTGTGGATATGCTTCTTTCAAAAGAAAACATCTGGAAAAATTCAGGCCCAAGCCGCGCCCCTCCGCGGATATTAATAGAAGAGTTTCTTAACCTATCCGCAATAAATGAAAGATTCCCCGTATACACAGTGTTACTTCCTGCATTTGGCGAGCCAAGGGTTATCGCCAAACTCATCGATTCAATTGATGCATTAGTATATCCTAAGAATAAACTGGATATTATATTACTTCCGGAAGTCTCAGATTTCTTCCCCCGTAAAGGTGAAAATACCTCTACTTTGGCTGCTATGCAGGATAAGCTGCTTGAAGACCCGCTGCGTTATGCGCACTTTAGGATGCTTATCAGCGGGATCCGCATCTCTGATGAACATAGCCAGACCAAGGCCCACGCTACAAATTTTGCCTTAGGTATTTCAAAAGGAAAATATTT
>JAHJJA010000054.1 GCA_018822885.1 Candidatus Omnitrophota bacterium | reverse complement strand
GGCTTTACTTGCATTTATCACTGTAGGGGTGGGTTTAGCTTTTCCTTTGTTGATCAATAGTATTATTTTGCCGATTTTAAAACTAAATTAAAACATGCTTATAATAATCTCGTTGATAGCCTTTGTTTTAGCCGCGCTTTGGGCGGTGATGACCAGAAGCCTTCTGCGATCGGCTATTGCCTTAGCTTTAACAAGTGCAATGCTTACGATAGTTATGTTTCGTCTGCGCGCGGCGATGGCAGCGGCGTTCGAATTATCTGTTTGCGCGGGCCTTATTTCAGTAGTCTTTATCAGCGCGCTTAGTCTTACTCATCCTTTGACCTGGAATGAGATCAGGCAGCATATGAAGGACCGTTTGAGCAGGTTTTGGTATTTACCTGTTATAGTGGTGGTGGTCGGATTTGCGCTTTTCTTCTTAAAGGTCACTCCGGAGTTTAAATTGCCTCCGGCCGAAATAGAAAAAGATGTGCGCGAGGTGCTTTGGAACTTGAGGCAGCTGGATTTGATCGGACAGGTAGCGGTCTTGCTTGCCGGAGGACTGGGGGTCGTAATATTATTCAGGGATAAGGAGAAAAAATGAACACTCTGGCTTTAACTATGATCTGGCCATTTTTTATCTGTATCATCCTTGTCGCTATTATCGGTTTGTACTGCCTGTTATTTACCTTTAACTTGATCAGGGCTCTGATCGGATTTGAAATATTGATGAAGGCGGTGACGCTGCTGATCATTGTCGCAGGTTATGCCAGCGGCCAAAGCGCACTGGCCCAGTCTTTGGTCATAACCTTGATCGTAATAGAAGTGGTGCTGGTGACCGTTGCCATGGGCATAGTCTTAGGGCTGCATAAACACTACAAGTCTCTGGATGTGAGAAATTTGAGGAATTTGAAAGGTTAAATTTAAATGTATAAATGGGTTTTAAGTCCTCCGGTAGTTTTTTTAATCGTATTGATTTTTAGTTTTCTGCTCTCCTATTTATTTTCTATATTTTCTTTTAAGGGCGCTAAGAAAACCGAAGGTAAGGGGGAGCCGTATGCCTGCGGCGAGGAAGATTATGACCATATGGCCCAGCCGGATTACAGCCTTTTCTTTCCCTTTGCCTTTTTCTTTACTATCGCGCATGTATCGGTACTTATGTTGACTACCGTGCCGATTGAATCCATAAAGATCCTTGTGATGGCCTTGATATATATAACCGCGGTCCTTGTCGGTTTGGCAATTTTCTTGAGGAGGTAGCGATCAATGGGGTTGGTTGATTGTATTGTTAATTGGGGCAGGATAAAGTCTCCCTGGATACTGCATTTTAATTCCGGGGCCTGCAATGCCTGCGATATAGAGATTATCGCTACGCTCACCCCCCGTTACGATATAGAGCGTTTCGGCGTGCTGTTAAAAGGTACGCCCCGCCACGCCGATGTGCTGGTTTGTTCCGGGCCGGTTACTTTTCAGGTCGAGGACAGGCTAAAAAGGATCTATGAGCAGATGGCTGAGCCAAAATTCGTAGTGGCTGTCGGCACCTGCGCTTGTTCAGGGGGGGTATTCAAGGGCTGCTATAATATTAAAGGCGGGATCAATACCGCGATACCGGTATCTCTTTATATCCCGGGCTGCCCGGCAAGCCCCAAGGCGATCATTGACGGGGTAGTCAAACTTTTAGAAAGCTTGGAAGAGAAAGAAGGGAAAGAATAATGTCTCAAGAAGAAAATATTCTATCTGAATTAACAGGCAGATTCAATTTTCTTGAAGGGAAAATCAACATCCTTCGGCAGCGAAGAGTCTCTCTTGAAGTAGGATACGATAAATTCCCGGAGGTCTTTGATTATCTTGTCAATAAGATGGGTTTTAATTTTCTTCATACGATCACCGGACTGGATGAGGGAGAGCGGATTTTTCTTATTTATCACTTAAGCCCTGACGGAAGGATAGTCTTAAATTTAAAGACCTCTGTGCTAAAGGCGAATCCTATTGTAAAAAGCGTAATGCCGATTTTCTTAAATGCTGAAATCTACGAAAGAGAGATAGCGGATTTATTAGGCGTAAAGATGGAAGGGCTTCCTATCGGCCACCGTTATCCCTTAACGGATGATTGGCCGGTAAATGAGTTTCCTTTACGTAAAGACTGGAAGCCACATAATACTGAAGAAGGGGTAAGTTAAATGCACAATTCAGATGAATTCAGGATCCCTATAGGTCCGCAGCATCCCGCGTTAAAGGAGCCGGAGAGTTTTAGTATCGCGCTTAAGGGTGAGAAGATATTGGGCGTAGATATCCGTCTTGGTTATAACCACCGCGGCATAGAAAAGGCTTGTGAGGAGAGGACATATATTCAGGATATGTACCTTTTGGAACGGATTTGCGGGATCTGTTCACATTCGCATTCTACCTGTTTTGTTCAGGCAGTAGAAGAGTTGGCAAGTGTTCAGGTGCCAAAGCGCGCGCTTTATATCCGTACGTTGATCGCTGAGTTTGAGAGGATTCACAGTCATTTTTTGTGGCTGGGCGTAGCCGGGCATGAAATCGGTTTTGATACCTTGCTTATGTATACCTGGCGCGACCGGGAGATCATTATGGATATTCTCGCGACCCTTACCGGAAACCGCGTTAACTATGGGATAAATACTATCGGCGGGGTTCGCCGCGATATTACAGATGACCATAAGCGGCAGATTCTGGAAGCCATGGAAAAGCTGGAGGAGAGGATCAACTATTATATCCAGATCGCTACGCAAGAGACAACAATCATAAAGAGGTTGTCCGGGGTGGGGATGTTGACTTATGAGGAAGCCTTAAAGCTGGATGCCGTTGGGCCTACTGCCCGGGCTTCGGGAGTGGCTAGGGATGTGCGTAAAGACGATCCTTACGCGGCTTACGGCGAGATCGTATTTAATGTTATAACGGACAGCCATTGTGATGTGTATGGCAGGACAGTGGTGCGTTTAAAAGAATTGCTTGAGTCTTTAAGCATTATCCGCCAGTTGGTAAATAATATTCCGGAAGGCCCGATCTCGGTTAGGGTGCCGCGCAAGATCCCCGCCGGAGAAGCGCTTAGCCGTTATGAGGCTCCGCGAGGGGAAGATGTGCATTACGTCAGATCCAATGGCACGGAGAAGCCTGACCGCGTTAAGGTCAGGGCTCCTACTTTAGCGAATATCCAGGCGGTTAAACAGATGTTAAAGGACAGACAGCTTGCGGATATGCCTATAGTGGTGGCGGCGATCGACCCCTGTTTTTCCTGCACTGACAGGATGGTTGCTATGAAATCAGAGAAGGGTGCTAGTGTTATCAAGTGGCAGGAGTTGCGTAATTACAGTATAGAGTGGTATAAGAAGCATGGCGTAGATTTTACGGAGTTGAATAAGAAATTGGCATAGGCTCTTTGATTTTTCCTTCGACTTTATGCCTTTGCTTGCGTTACTGTCAAGACCCGGTCTTAGCATTGAGATAGAAAGTCAAGACCGGGTCTTGAGAGGGCTAGAAAGTCAAGACCGGGTCTTGAGAGCTTGATAGTGCCGTCAGCAAAAGCATAAAGTCTTTCAAACAGGCACAGTTAAAAATGCCAGTATTTTACTTAAGTATTCACTTTAATTAAAAAGACGCTGAGATGATTTATTTATTCTACATTTTAGTTTTCCCGGGGATCTTGTTCTTGAGCGTTTTTGCGCTGGCAGCTGAGTTTATTGACCGCAAGCTCTATGCAAAATTGCAGAATAGGATAGGGCCGCCGTGGTTTCAGCCTTTGGCGGATATGATAAAGTTGCTTGGCAAGGAGGACATCGTGCCGACTGACGCCAACGCTCGCATGTTTAAGCTGATGCCGTTAGTCGCCTTTACTTCCACCGTAACAGCCTTTTTCTATATTCCGATATGGGGGGAGCGCTCGATTTATTATTTTAACGGAGACCTGGTTGTTGTTCTGTATCTGCTTACTATACCCACGCTGACATTTTTTATCGGAGGGTGGTACTCTACTTCATTATTTGCCAGGCTTGGTTCTGTGCGCACACTTACGCAGTTATTCGCCTATGAAGTCCCGCTTTTTATGGGGATTTTATCCTCGGCCCTGATTGCTAACTCCTGGTCTTTGAGCGAAATCGCCGTCTTTTATGCGCATCGGCCCTGGTTTTGGGTTTCTAACATAATCGGATTCGCGGTCTCATTGATCGCCCTGGTAGGAAAATTAGAAAAGGCACCTTTTGATATCCCGGAAGCAGAAACCGAGATCGTAGCCGGAAGTTTTACGGAATACAGTGGAAGGCACTTGGCTTTTTTCCGGCTCTCTATTGATATTGAGATGATAGTAGGCGCGTCATTACTGGCAGCGGTATTTCTTCCTTTTGGCCTTGAGTTTTCTGCCCCGATAGCCTTTATTTTTTATATCATAAAGGTTTTATTTATTGTCGCGCTGATCGCGGTTTTTCGCACTATCTTTGCGCGTCTGCGTATTGACCAGATGGTGCATTTTTGCTGGAAATACCTTGTCCCGCTTTCGCTGCTGCAGCTTTTAATCAATCTAATATTAAAGGATATACTGACATGAAACCGGGCAGGATGCTATACCAGGTTTTAAGTTCGCTGTTTAAAAAAACGGCGACACTTGATTACCCGCATGATAAAAGCCAAAAGATAAAAGGTTTTCGCGGGAGGCTGAAAGCTTATCCGCAAAGGTGTATAGGTTGTAAGATGTGCATGCGGGATTGCCCGTCGCAGGCGATCATAATCAAGGAGGTAGGGTCAAAGCAATTCGAAGCGCAGATCGACCTGTCTAAATGTATCTATTGCGGACAATGCGCGGATGTCTGTCCGAAGATGGCGCTTGAGATAACCGATGAATTCGAGCTGGCGCAGTTTGACCCGGAAAAATTAAAGATAGTCTTTCATGTCGAGCTTAAGAAAAATACTTAAGGCCAGGCTCCTTGGCGCAAAGCGGATTGCCGTGTTGGGCATAGGTTCAGAGTTGCGCGCAGATGACGCCGCGGGGATCTTAGTTGCTAAAGAAGTCAGGAAATATAGCAGTAGAATCAAAGGCCAACTAAAGCTTAGGTCTTTCTTGGGCGAAACCGCTCCGGAGAATCTTACGGGTGAGATCAGGAGGTTTTCTCCTACGCATCTTTTGATTATTGATGCCTTCGATATGAGTGAGACCGCAGGCGCAACAAGATTCTTCGATGTCTTTGACGACTCTCTAAATATATCCTTCTCTACCCATAAACTTCCTATAAGCATATTGGCAGATTACATTAGGGATTCTATAGGTTGTAAAATCGGATTTATAGGTATCCAGCCAAAGTCAGTGGATTTCGCAAAGGCCCCTTCCAGAGAAATAAAAAAATCCATAACTCTAGTCTCGGGAGCAATTTTAGAGGCGATTAAAAACTCGGCTTGACCATAGAGCTCAAAGGAAGTAGAATATATAAAATGCCCAAGAGGAGTTTGGTTTATATCCTATTGATGGGAGTTTGCCTTATTTTTAGGCAGCAACAAGCTAGCGCGCTTGAAAAGGAGGCCGGAAAGATGAAGTTATTAAGCCCTGATTTCGAGCATAATAATTATATCCCGTCTAAAATGACTTGCGATGGAGACGGTTTCAGTCCCGCCCTTATTATTGAAGATATTCCTAAAGAGGCGAAGGTTCTAGCTTTGATTGTAGATGATCCTGATGCGCCAATCGGTACTTACGTGCATTGGGTAGTTTATGATATTCCGGTTGTTACAAAGATTGAGGAGAATATCGTCCCGGGAAAATTGGGGGTCAATACTTCCGGGGGGCGCGATTATGTCAGTCCCTGTCCTCCGAGCGGTACACACCGCTACTTTTTTAAGGCCTATGCCTTGGATAAAGCGCTTGATTTAAAAGAGGGTGTCGGTAAAGGGGCCCTTGAGAAGGCAATGCAGGGGCATATCCTTGATAAGGCGGAATTAATAGGTCTTTGTAAGAGAAGATAAACATTCTTTTTGAAATAGTGGCTGAAAAAAAGGATCTCTACAAGCGCGTAAAAATTGCCGGCTTGATCGCGTTTATTCCGGTTTTATTATTCTCATCTCTTTTTGGCGGCTATTTCGCCGGAGAGTTTCTGGTAAGAAAAATGGGCTTGCCTTTTTATGTCACTTATATTTGTATTGGAATGACTTTGTTAGCAGCTATTAAGGAGATAATCAGGATAATACGGATTTCGTTGAAGATAGAGCGGGAGAGCTAGATTGGAAGAAGCGATCAAGAGATCTGTAGGTATCACGGTAGTATTGGTGGTGTTGGTTGCTTCGGCAATATTTGCCTTTGGCCTTTCTTCATGGGCATTTGGATTTTTGATAGGAGCAAGCTGGTCGATAATAAACCTGCTGGTTACGGTAAGCCTGTTTAAAATGGCGGTTTTGAAGAAATCAAAGAAGGACATCCTGGTCCATCTTATGATAAAATTTCCCCTGCTTTATTTAACCGGGGGATTGGTTTTGATGTCGGGGTTATTTCCCGCCGTTAGTTTATTAACCGGAATGTTACCGATTTTTGCGGTGACAGGAATAATTATGCTATGCAGCAAGAACTCCCCAATCTAATTACTTTTTTATCAAAGAGATTCCCAGATATTAAATGGCTTCAATTTATTTCTCGATGGGAAAATGTAGCATTCTCTTTGATGATCATCATGGCACTTTTTTTATTCGCCTGTCTTGCTTCCCGCAGGAGAAAATTAATTCCCGATAAATTGCAAAATGCGGCTGAGATTATAGTTTCCGGCGTGGATGATTTTGTCTGCGGTATTTTAGGCGAAAGGGGAAGAAGGTTTGTGCCGTTTCTGGGCACGCTTTTTATTTATATACTGTTTATGAACCTTGCCGTCCTGATTCCCTTTTTCAAATCTTCTACCTCAAGCTGGTCTACGACATTGGCCCTTTCCTTATGCGTTTTTGCCTATGTACAATACACTGCTATTCGCGAGCATGGATTTTTAGGTTATTTAGATCATTTAATGGGCAGGCCAAGGGGGATCTTGGCATTCACCGCTATTTTTCCCGTTTTGATGTTTTTTCTGCACACTATCTCAGAGCTAGTGAAGCCGATTAGTTTATCTTTGCGTTTAAGAAGCAATATGTGGGGAGAGGATCTTTTGGTTGGGGTATTGGCTAATCTAGGCGTCAGGTTTTTCCCTTTGGCTGTTTTTAGCATGCTTTTAGCGATATTGGCTTCTATTATTCAGGCGCTGGTTTTTTGTTTGTTAAGCACAATTTACTTTGCGTTAGTGTTGACGCATGAAGACGAGGCACCCAAACTTAAGGCACCTTGCCTTAAATGCTAGGCAAGTGTCCCACCTTCTGTGGGGTTAGTTTGGTGTTCCTGCATAAGGCAGGACACCAATTTATCCGATAAAATTGGGTGCTACTTGTGTGGAAAGGAGAAGAAAATGGATTATAAATTCGCATTGGCAATAGCGTTGCCCCTGGGTCTGGCTATAGTCGGATTCGGATCTGCTATGGCATTGGGCAAAGCAGTGACTGCAGCTATGGACGCAACCGGAAGGCAGCCGGAGGCAGCCACAAAGATCCTTATTAATATGGCAGCCGGATGCGCCCTTATCGAGGCGTTGACTATTTATGTCTTGGTATTCGCGTTGGTGCTGGCAGGAAAACTGGTATAAGTAAATGGACCTTATTAAACTATTGAGCGCCGATGAAATCGTGGCGCAGGTATTGAGTTTTCTGGTATTGTTTTTACTCATGCGGATCTTTTTCTGGAAACGCTTCCTTGGGTTGCTGGACGCGCGCAAGCAGAGGATCGCTTCTGAACTGAAGAAAATAGATGATGCCAAAGCCGAGGTCGCGCAAATGAATATCGAATATCAGGCTAAATTGGCCGCTATTGAAGAGCTCGCCCAGAAAAGAATACAGGAGGCAGTTGCCGACGGCAGGAAGATCACCGATGAAGTAAGAAAGAAGGCCCATGAAGAGGCGCAGGATATCATCAATAACGCTAAGGATAATATCAGGTATGAGATTGGTAAGGCCAAAGAGGAATTAAAAGAGAATGTCGTCGATCTTACTGTTGTCGCTACCGAGGCCCTTATAAGGGAGAAGCTTACCGGTGAAGACGATAAAAGATTGGTAAGAGAGTTCCTGGATAGGATGGATCAACTATGATCAGGGATGAGATAATAGTAAAAAGATACGCTGAAGCTTTTATGGGTTACGCGAAAACGACTTGCGGTCCGGAAAGGGCGATAGCTGATTTTAAAAATTTAAAGTCTATCATGCGGGAAAATAGGGGGTTTGGGCAGATCCTGGAGAGTCCGGAAATAACCTTTGCCGAAAAATGCGATCTTTTAGATAAGATCATGAAAGATGATTTTTCTGAGGAAATCAGGAATTTTCTGAAACTGCTATTGGAAAAAAACAGGATAGAAAAACTCCTGGATATTATAGAGTATGTCAGAGTCACTTATTCGCATGGAGAAGAGCACGAGGTATTATTAAAGACAAGTTATCCGTTAGACCTTGTGTTAATAAAGGAAATCGAGGAAAAATTAGCCAGAAAGTTCCAAAGGAAGTTTAAATTCTACATTGACCTTGACGGTAGCCTGTTGGGGGGGATACAGGTGACAATCGGCCACACCGTAATCGACGGCACAATAAGAAAGCGCCTTGAGCAGCTTAAAGAAAAGCTTATGGCGGTACAGGTTTAATATGGCATTAAGACCGGAAGAAGTCACGTCTATTATTAGGAGCGAATTAGAGAAATACAAGACTCGTCTGAGGGTTGAATCTATCGGCATGGTCACTCAGGTGGGTGACAATATCTCTCATGTCTATGGGCTTGATGATGTGATGATGGGGGAATTAGTTCAATTCCCCAATAACATCATGGGTATGGTTTTTAATCTGGAAGAGGATAATGTAGGGGTGGTCCTTTTGGGCATAGAGAATCCAGATAGGTATATAAAAGAGGGGGATATTGTCAAGAGGACAGGCGCTATCGCGCAGGTGCCGGTCGGAGAGGCGCTTGTCGGCCGTGTGGTAAACGCTCTCGGTAAACCGATAGACGGAAAAGGTGTCATAGAGACCAGTAAATACCGGCCTATTGAATCAAGGGCGCCTAATGTCGTAGAGCGTCAGCCGGTAAAAGAGCCTATTGAAACAGGTATCAAGGCTATTGATTCCATGACTCCCATAGGCCGCGGCCAGCGCGAACTTATCATCGCGGATAGGGCCACAGGCAAAACGACTATAACGATAGATACGATTATTAACCAGAAGAATAAGAATATCTATTGCGTGTATGTCGCTATAGGCCAGAAGATATCCAGCATAGTAGCGGTCGCAAAGACGCTCGAGAAGTATGGGGCCATGGCTTACACGACAATCGTCAGCGCCTCAAGCAGGGCTGCTGCCTCGGCCCAATACTTGGCTCCTTATTCCGGATGCGCCATAGGAGAAGAGTTTATGTATTCGGGCAAGCACGTGCTTGTGATCTACGATGATCTTTCTAAACACGCGCAAGCCTACCGCCAGCTTTCCCTGCTTTTAAGAAGGCCTCCGGGCAGAGAGGCATATCCGGGAGATGTATTTTATTTGCACTCAAGATTATTAGAGAGGGCTGCTAAATTAAACGATTCATTAGGAGGCGGCTCTTTGACTGCGATCCCGATCATCGAGACCCAGGCAGGCGATATTACCAGTTATATTCCCACTAATGTGATCTCTATTACAGACGGACAGATCTATCTTGAGACGGATCTCTTTTTTGCCGGGGTGCGCCCGGCAATAAATGTGGGTTTATCGGTTTCACGCGTAGGCGGCAAGGCCCAAAATAAGGCGATGAGGAAGGTTTCCGGTAAACTGCGTCTGGATCTTGCGCAATACAGGGAGCTGGCTACATTCGCGCAATTCGGCACGGAGTTCGATAAGGTTACCCAGGCGCAATTGAGGCGGGGGGAAAAAATGGTGGAGATCTTAAAACAGGGACAGCACAATCCTCTTTCAATCGCAAAGCAGGTGATGATAATTTATTCCGGCATAAAAGGGTTTCTGGATGAGCTGCCGAATGCGTCCATAAAGAAATTCGAATCCGAGTTTTATAAATATATGGATAAGGAACATCCCGAAGTAGAGCATGAAATAGAGACAAAGCAGGAATTAAGCGATGATCTTGCGAATTCTTTGGATCAACTGATAGTAAATTTCAAGGCCCAATTTTTAGCCACGCTTAAATCCTGACACCTAGTCTCATATCTATGGCCCAGTCATTAAGGCATATAAAGAACAGGATCCGCAGCATTGAAAGCACCAGGAAGATCACGCGGGCAATGCAGATGATCTCGATTGCCAAACTCAATCGCATTGAAAAGCCTTTTCTTGCCTTAAGGCCTTATTTCTCCGGCCTTGAGGCCATGCTGGCTAATGTGTTGAGCTCAAGCGGATTTGTATCCAGCCCATACCTGGAAAAAAGGCAGGAGATAAAGAAGATCTGTCTTTGCATTGTGGCTTCGGATAGCGGCTTGTGCGGCAGTTATAATAACAATGTCATCCATCTGGCAGAGAAGTTCATAGAGGAAAAAGGGATAGATAAGGTCGGCTTGGTTGTCGTAGGCAGGAAGGCATTGAGGTATTTCCAGAAGCAGGGGATCGGTATTTTTGATTCTTATACAGGATTAAACGGCAGGTATTCTCAAAAAGTCTCTGACGAGATAGCAGAGAGGTTGAGGGGGCTTTTTTTATCCGCTCAGGCAGATGAGGTCTATTTTGTCTATACGCATTTTGAGACTGCGCTTCTTTGCAGGCCTATGATAAAGAAATTCCTTAGCATAGAATTAGCTCCGAGCCTGAAGCGTGAATACCTGTTTGAACCTAACATTGACTTGATTCTGGGGGAGTTGATACTGCGTTACATCTCAATGAAGACCGGCCTGATACTCTTTGAGGCTTTTACCGCCGAGCATGCCGCAAGGACCATAGCAATGAAGTCGGCAACTGATAATGCTGATGAGCTCTTAAGAAGCCAGGTTTTAGTAAGGAATAAGTTAAGGCAGGCACTTATAACCGAAGATATAATGGAGATCATTTCATCCTCCGAGGCATTGAAAGGATAATATCATGGCTGAAGGCACAATAATCCAGGTTATCGGCCCGACGGTCGACCTGAAATTCGCAGAGGGAGAGGGGCCGAGGCTTTTTAACGCGATTAAGATCGAGGATAAGGATAAGGGTATCGATCTCACGTTGGAAGTCGCTCAGGATATCGGCAATAATACCGTGCGCTGTATCGCGCTGGGCCCTACCGACGGCCTGGCGCGCGGGATGAAAGGGAAGGATCTTGGCGAGTCGATTAGCGTGCCAATAGGCGAGCAAACTCTGGGCAGGATATTTAATCTCTTGGGTGAGACTATCGACGGAAAAGGGCCTTTGCCTCATCCAGAGGTGCGCAATTCTATCCATAGGCCATCCCCGACTTTTGAAGAACAGCTGCCGATAGCCTCCATCCTTGAGACGGGTTTAAAGGCGATAGACCTATTAGCCCCTATTCCAAAAGGAGGCAAGGTCGGTTTATTCGGCGGCGCCGGAGTAGGAAAGACAGTCATCGTCATGGAGTTGATCCGTACTATTGCCACTGAACATGGCGGGGTCTCGATTTTTGCCGGTATAGGGGAGCGCACAAGGGAGGGTAATGAACTCTGGCTTGAATTAAACGAGTCAGGCGTAATAAAGAACAGCGCGCTTGTCTTCGGGCAGATGAATGAACCTCCTGGATCAAGGCTTCGCGTAGGTTTATCAGCGCTTACCATGGCGGAATATTTTCGCGATGAAGAGAAGAAGGATGTGCTTATATTTATCGATAACGTGTTCAGGTATATCCAGGCAGGTTCTGAAGTCTCGACTTTGCTTGGGCGCATGCCCTCGGCAGTAGGATATCAGCCTAATCTTGCTTCGGAAGTAGCGCAGCTTGAGGAGAGGATCGCCTCGACGCGCAATGGCTCCATCACTTCAATTCAGGCGGTTTATGTCCCGGCGGATGATATAACCGATCCTGCCCCCGCAGCCGTATTTTCTCACCTGGACGCCAAGATCGTGCTTTCGCGCCAGATCTCTGAGTTAGGGATTTATCCTGCGGTAGACCCGCTTGATTCTATTTCGCGCATCATGGACCCGATGATCATCGGAGAGGAACATTATAATGCCGCTCTTGGGGCGCAGAAGGTTTTGCAGCGCTATAAAGACTTAAGGGATATCATATCGATCTTGGGAATTGATGAGTTGTCTGATGAAGATAAGTTGATCGTCAGCAGGGCGAGAAAACTGCAGAGGTTCTTTTCGCAGCCTTTCTTTGTCGCCGAGGCATTTACCGGGATGAAGGGTAAATACGTCAGGCTGGAAGAAACTATCAAGGGTGTTATGATGATCGTAGAAGGTAAGCTGGACCATCTTCATGAACAGGCGTTTTACATGGTCGGCAGTATTGATGAGGCGATCCAGAAGGATAAACAGTTTGCGTAGGAATAATTTATGGCAAAACTCTATGGCATCCATATATTGACACAGGAGAAAACGGTATTTAAGGGTGAGATCTCTTCGTTAGTTGTTCCGGCAGAGCTTGGGTTTCTGGGCGTGCTTGCTGATCACGCGCCGCTGGTAGCGATGCTTAAGCCGGGAAAAATCACGCTTAAATCCGGCGCGCAAAGCCCGGTTGAGATCCAATCCGCAGGAGCAGGGTTTCTGGAAGTCCGCAAAAACAACGTGACTATTTTGTTAGATAGCGTAGCATAAAGGAGAAAAAATGCAGATAGCTATAGGATTGGCTTTTCCGGGGGAGTTGCAGGATGACGCGGTGATCTGCAATCTCTGCAAGAATTTCGATTTAAAAGTGATTATTATTGAGGCTTCTTTTTCAATGTCCAGCGGTTGGGCGATTTTGCGGATTGAAGGGGAGGAGAATGAGATAGAGAGGGCTTTTGAGTATCTTAACGGCAAAGGCATAAGAATAGAAAAAATCCAGACTAACAACAACTAATCTTACTTACTTGACGGAGGAAAAATGTTTCGGGAAAAGATAAAGGTATTTGACTGCACGATAAGAGACGGGGGACTGATCAATAAGCATGATTTCAGCGATCATCTTGTAAGGGAGGTCTATAAGGCTCTCTCCGCAGCAGGTGTTGATTATATGGAGATAGGTTATAAGAACGATAAGAAGCTTTTTTCTCCCAAAGAGTTCGGAAAATGGAAATTTTGCGATGATGAGGATATAAAGAAGATTATTGACGGAATCCCTTCAAAGACGAAGATCTCCTGCATGGTGGATGTGGATCGCGTTGACGTCAATGATATTGCGCAAAAGAAGGACAGTCCGGTAGACATGATCCGTGTCGCTTCTTATGTCAAGGATATTGATAAGGCGATTTATCTTGTGAATAATTTTGCCGATAAGGGTTACGAGACGACAGTCAATATTATGGCGATCTCCCGCGCGCTTGATAATGAATTGACAGAGGCTCTTGAGCAGCTTGAGAAAGAATGTAAGGCACAGGTTATTTATATTGTGGATAGTTTTGGCGCACTATATCAGGAGACAACGGAATATCTGGTGAAGAAGTTTAAAGGAATATTAAAAAGCAAGGAAATCGGGATGCACGCGCATAATAACCAGCAGCTCGCTTTTGCAAATACGATCGAAGCTATTATTCATGACGCTAATTTCATGGATGCCACGGTCTATGGGCTGGGCAGGGGCGCCGGTAATTGCCCTTTAGAGCTTTTAATAGGTTTCTTAAAGAATCCTAAGTTTGATATACGGCCGATACTTGAGCTTATATCTAAGGAATTTGTTCCTTTAAGGGGCAAGATCGAGTGGGGCTATATTATTCCTTACGCAATCACAGGCATGCTTGATGAGCATCCGAAGTCAGCAATCGCTCTTCGCGAAAGCCACAAGAAGGAAGATTACCGCGAATTTTATGAGAGCTTGATCGGGGAAGAACTGGATTAAATGGACGTAAAAAACTTTAAAAGTTTGCCGCTTCTTGGGATCTTGCGCGGGATCGAATTCGAGCATGTCGCGCCTTTGATGGAGGCCGTTATTTCTAGCGGTTTAGAAACCATCGAAATAACCATGAACACAAAAGATGCCCCGCTTTTGATCAAAGAAGCGGTCAGGGCCGCAAATGGCCGCCTGACTATCGGAGCAGGTACGGTTTTGGATACAAAGACCTTGAATGAGGCAATAGAAGCCGGAGCAACTTTTATCGTCATGCCTGTATTGGTGTCTGAAGTAGCTAAATATTGCTTCAAAAACAAAATTCCATTTTTTCCCGGAGCTTTGACACCGCAGGAAATTTACAGCTGTTGGAATGCAGGGGCCAGTATGGTAAAGGTCTTTCCCGCAGGATTATTCGGAGCGAAATATTTTAAAGAGGTCAAGGCACCTTTTAATGATATAGAATTACTTGCCTGCGGCGGGGTGACGTATGAGAATCTAAGGGATTATTTTGCCAATGGCGCCAGCGCAGCGAGTTTCGGCGCCAGCGTGTTTAAAAAAGAATGGCTTGAAAAAAATGATTTTGGCAGTATCGCAGAATCGATAAAAAAATTCGTTCTTGCGGCAAAAGGACCGCTAAAGTAAAAACAAAAAAG
>JAHJJA010000053.1 GCA_018822885.1 Candidatus Omnitrophota bacterium | reverse complement strand
CGATTCAAAGCCTATTGAAACATGCGATAAACCTGATTTTGCCAGTGTATAGCAGAAATCATGATCGGCAAATTCATTATCCAGTATAATGCTACACCCCCATTTTATATTCAATCCGCTTTTTATTAATTCTATTGCTAATTTCCGCATGAACTGTGGGGGTAATGCATCATCAACAAAAAAATAAGAATGCGCTCCATAATTCTTTTTGAGCTCATTTAAGATTCCAACAGTTCTATCAATGCTGGCTATACAGTATCTGCAATTATATAATAAAGGATAGGTACAAAAGTTACAACGACCCCAAAAACATCCTCTTGAAACCAATATCGGGATATCATTAGTATATTGACATAAATCAAATCCGCTGAAATCAGGAACTAAGAAACATTCCGGATTCATATGAAATATTTTTTCATACTTCCTATATGATGTCATTGAACTGTCTTTATGATATGTGTTGGGAATTCCGGCGAAATCTTTTCTGTTGACTCTTCTTATTATTTCAAGTAGTGCTTCTTCACCATCATTACAGACTAAAAAATCAACACATTGATAAATGTGTTGATTTTGAATAAGCATATTGACATGTTCGCTAATTTGAGGCCCTCCTAATACTATATAGATTTCTTCACCGTACTTACGCTTTAATTCCTTTGCAATTACTAGCGCAAACAATAACTGTGCGGGGTACACCACGGAAATACCTATCAGCCTAAATTTATTAATATGCGAAATCGATTTTAAGATTGCCCAAGACTTTTTCTCTATATTTTTATTATTGAGCGGGGTTTCGAAAACGTATTGCATCATAGAACTGAATGACCATTCCCTGATTCCTAACTCACGCCTTACAATATAACTTATTAACTTAAGAAACATTCTTTCTGTAAATCTTTTATAATCTACAATGAACTGTGAAAATAATCTTTGCTTATTCAAATTTTTTGGCTGGCCTCTTTTGCCAATATTATCATTAACATAGATATTAAACGGCAGCTTTGCTTTTAAATTAGGCCTTTTATAAATTCTCCTAACAAAAGATTTATACCCCTTGTGAATTCTAAATAATAGCCCAAACAACCCCAATTGCTTATAGAAACTATTAGCATCAAAAACTTCTGTAGTATTTATATGGTGTTTTTTTAAATATGCAAGAAGAGAAGGGATAGACAATGGCATTATGGTATTTTCAATTATAAGCGGAGGCCAAATTAACAAACAATTAACATCATCATTATTCTTAACAGTATCTTGCGGATTCATTTTTTTAATAACTCTAATTGACTTCTTCATACTCCCAATCGCAGCATTTTGAAATAATGCTTTATGGGTGGCATGAGCTTCTTTTTATCTCAACATTAATGCAAAGGTGAATATTACATACAGATATTAGTTAACTGTTTAATGCTTGTTCTTAAAAACAAAATAGTATAAATCAATGCCGGTAAACTTCCGATGATACACTAATGAATATTTCTCAAGGATCATCCCCCTCCAATCAAGTTTGTTATCAAAAGGAAACTCAGAAAATAAGCCATTTCGCGGTTGGTCCCAATCACTAAAAATTAACCAAAAACGTTCGCAATTGGAGAACAGCGTTTGCCTCTCTATAAAAGAAAAGTTGTCCAGAAGTGAGCTTTTCTTAGAGTTGAAAATAAAAAATGGACATTTTCCCGGAACCGTTATCGGCGTACTAGAAGTATTAAGATATAATATTTTGTTAAAATAATTATTTTGGTAATATAAAAAGGGGGCGCTTGTTATGCGTGCATTGTGGACTATAGGAGTATCTTTGGGTATTCTACTTTTCAAAAATTCTATCAAGCTCTTAAAATCTTTGCGGGCATGGACGCCTGTTCTATATGGATTTTCCGGAAGCGGGAATCTGTTATTATAATAATTAAACAAATTACTTGTAATAATTATTACAAAAATAACACTTAAGATAACTGTTGTTTTTCTTGACTTAAATTCTAGCCCTTTAGCTAATATTATCGATAAAAAAGGGGCTATAAAAATCAAATACCTATGCACATAAACAGACTTACCTGATAACCCAAAAATAATTCTTGAAAAGACAAAAAGGGAAATTAAAGGCAAAATAATTGTATAACAAAGTAAATATCCTTTTTCTTTAAACTGGATTAGGGATTTCAATGCCCCCCTAATCAACAAAAATACCAGCAGTAACACTCCTACAATATAAGTAACTGCGCTTGCGTTATACCCAAATATTAGATCGTAAAATGTACACAATGCATTCTCAAGACCAGGCTTTGGCGACCAAACTGAATTTATAATAAAAAAATTCTTATCTAAAAAAACATAGCGAAAGAATGGTAATGTTAAAAATAAATATACCAGTAAAAAGAAACACCACTGTTTCAATAAAGAATTGTATTTTTTTATAAAAATCAAGGCACATGTCTGGGTAAAAACTAACAACATGCTCATAGGATGTACATAGAAAACACAAATGTTGGTCAAGAAAACAGCGGGAATAATAATGCTCTCCTTATTTTTTAGGGATAAAAAATACAGGTAATACGATACCGCGGACAGCAATCCGTATAAACTATATACGGATAGCTCTTGGGCATAATATATTTGAAGCGGAGAAAGCATGAGCATAAAAATAGAAAAAATAGCTGTTTTATTATCAAAAAACTTTCTTGTGAAGAAAAAAACACAGGTGAGGCTAAACAGATTAATAATTACTGACGAGATCCGTAAAATAAATTCACTATTTCCGAAGGTCTTCCATGCCCCTAAAAAGATTGAGTATACAAACGGTGGGAACATCCCATTTGAAATAAGCTTTCTTATGAAATCGAAATCAAAAAAACATTGCGAGTTAAAGATATTAATTGCTTCGTCATACCAAAAATCATAACGGCCTATTCTTATTAAACGCAATGTTATCGCAATAAAAAGTACAAAAACAAGCAGTATTATATTTTTTTGTTTTTTGTTCATCTACGGCACTGACTTATAACAAAAAATTTGTTAGACTTCTTATCCTATACATAATACATTTTTTTTATATACTTTAAGGCGCTTCTCTATCTTGTCATATGAACTATTCCTTAACTAGCAGGAAAATTAATACTCGTCCATTTTCTTAGGATTCCAAGAAGCTGGATGTTTTAAAGTGTAATGACGTCTGCAAAATGGATAACGCAGTTTGCATCCCAAAAGTATAACTTGCTAACCAAGTCTTAGTTATTGCACTGATTAATTAATACGGGGCTTAAACGTTCTTTATTAATTTATGAATCACTCTTAGATTAATTAAAATGTAGAAATTATGCCTTTTTTACGATAAAGGCGAAAGAAACCAAAAGGTAAAGCATAGATAGAATCCTGGTTATATTTTTTAATTTATTTCTTAATTCCGACTTATTAAAATGCATTGCTGTGATAAATAAGGCCAGGCAAAAAATGGCAGTCACGTAAATAAAATATTTATTTAAACTAATAGCAAAAACAAGATATAAACAGTACAAAAAAAAGATAAGGATGTTTAAAATAAGCAGTTGTTTAACATTTTTTATCCCGAAATAATACAGCGAGTTCTTAATATTATTCTTTTGATCACTGTGAGAATGGGAAATTTCATGACAAATCTGCACAGGGAGGAATAAAACAAAAAAATAAATAAATAACAAGAACGCCTCTATATTTATTCTACTTTTGCAGACCGCTCCAAAGAGGAATAAATTAGCGAAGCACAAAGAATTAAAAATTAAGTCTAAAAATGGCCTGCTTTTAAACCTAAATGGCTCGGCCGAATATAAATATCCAGAGAGAATTCCTAGAACAAAAACAATAAAGATTTGATTTTTGTTATGAGACAACAGAGAAATGCAAACAAATAGAGGCAATAATATGATAAAAGAGCACAAAATTCCGTATTTTAAACTGATGGCATAACTCTCGATTCTTCCATTTTCTCCCTTACGATCAAAAACTTCATTCAAACAATAACCATAACCTAAATAACAAGATGCGCTAATTAATATTAAGGCAAGCTCTGTAGCATTTATATCGCTTGAACTGTAAAAATAACCGAACAAGACTAAACCAAGAAGATAAAACCAAGATTCTATTCTATAAAGTTTAACACACTCTCTACAGGCCAAAAATAAACTGTTATCTAGCAATGACATTAATTAATATATAAGATTTGATAAATTTACGGTTTATTTATACAATATTTGCGTGACAAAAAGGAATTATCTCTTCTCCTTTTAAGCATCCCGTTTGACACGTTTCATTTAAATCTACGTTACTTATATCTGGCCAAGATCTAAGCCCGATTTTAAGCAGGCAATCTTCAGAAATGATTGGGAACCAAGAATAAAAAAAAGACTTCCCTAAACCCAAAAATAACCATCTTATTCCAAATACTCTGTATAGATCAGCAAACAAAATAAAATATCCTCGAAGTGTTTTATGGGCACATAAAGGATTTTTTACACTGCGCAATAAACTTCCTACGGGGACCATCCCCCCCTTCAATACTTTCAAATGAAATACTGTCTGACAAGAATCCAACATAAATAATTGCTTATGAAAACACTGGTTTATTGATTTCTTAAATATAGCCTCATTAGTTATATCTTCTCTCTGAATGTGCAGTTGTTTTGAAACTAAATCTGCTATCTCGGATAAAAAGTACTTTTCTCTATTTATATATTTTCCCACATGAATCATACTCCTTATCCTTAACTCTTTAATGAAATCTCTGTTCTCCCGATAATAGGAGATCATCTTTAAAATCTGATCCTCGTTAATATCTCTTACCAGAAGAAAACTTAGAATAGTATTTATCCGTAGTTTCTTCAGATTCGCCAAAGCTAGAGTCTTAATATTCAACAATTTTCTCCCGTTTATTTCCTCCAAAACTTTATCATCAAAACCATTTAAAGAAAAAAGTACACCCTTAAGCCCACTCTTCTTAAGCAGACGGACATACTCTAATTCTGCAAGCTTTATTCCATTTGTTGCGATTATAACAGAGTTCTTAATCGATAGTAACCGAATGATCTCAGGCAAATCCTTTCTAATAGTAGGCTCCCCTCCGGAAAGAACAAAAACAATTCCCTTGAATTTCTTGCTGATTTTCTTGATTGTATCCAAAGCCATATCTTCCCCGTGTTCGTCACGGTAACAAACCTTACAGGATAAATTACATGCAAACGTTATATCTAGAACTATTTTTTTAAAGCTACACCTGGGCTTAGTATCCTGGCATACGCACTTATAAAAACCTCCGTCTTTTTCAATAAGGAATCTTTCTTCCGGTCCGCTTAAGCTTTTCTTTGACATATATATCTTGTCATCTTCCTCCAAGATAACCGCCGGCACCTGTATACCACAGGCAACATCGAGTGATTTTGTTTTCTTGAATAGCTTATCCTGTTTTGCCATCTCGTGATTATACACTAGGTAATGTTTTAATATTTTCGCATAGGATTATGAACTGGGCCGATAAAAGATTATTTAGTAAAGATATTTTATTGGCTTTTTTGAGAAAGCGGCTCCAAATCTGCGCACACAAAAGAAATGTTTTTGATGAATCACATGGCTTAACTAATATTAAAGTGAGCATATCCACTGGCAAAGTATACTTTTCCCCTAATATGTGAAATCCCATATCCCGCAATATTGTTAAGGTCCAGCTTAAATTGAAAGAAAACGATGGGTAGCTATGCTGAAGCAGCGTGTTTTGTAAATATCTGACAAGCCCGCATACTATATTCGATGAATTATTTAATGACAATGCTAACTTACCATGAGAACAGAGAATTCTTTTTGTTTCAAACAGAGCAATAAGAAAATCGCTCTTAGGAACATGGTCAAGGGTAGAATCGCTTAAAATAAAATCAAAAGAGTCATTCTTAAATGGCATATTGCGTACATCAGCAACTACATAATTTATTTTGTAACCAGATGAAGATAAATTGGCCCTCGCCATTCTTGCAATTTCTATGGATATATCAATTCCGACGCACTGTCCTTTTTGCAGTTGAGCGTAAAATTCTAGATTCTTGTTAATTGATTCAGAGAACAAATCCGTTTTAAGTGTATGCGTATTTTTAAAACTTATGCGGCTAAGGAAATTGAGAACCTCATTCGCCTTGAGCGCCTCCAAAAAGTGGTTGACTTTATGACTACCATGCCTTGCTAATTCATCCCAAAAAGCAGAAGTAAATTTATAAACATCGACCACTGGTCTTTTGCGATAAAACATTTTTTTACTTTGTCAATTTCTGCATGCCAATCCATTCGGCCCGCAAGGTTCATGCCTTCTATACTTTATAAATTCTTCGCAGGTTTCTTCTTTTCTATTAAGAAAAACCTTACCGGAGGAATCAATAAAATATACGGCTTTACCAGGTGTAAAGTGGCGGACGGAACGGGCAATACAATATGCACCAGTATTAAAAATAACTATAATATCTCCACAAGAAACTCCGGTAACTTTAACGGATCTAAATAGAACATCCCTGGAATAAGAAGCGATTCCGCAAATATTTATTTTTTTTCTTTCGGTTCCTTTATCCCCGGAAAAAATATGAAATTTGCGATTCCGATTTCTGCAGTACCCTAACTCATCCAAAGTGATATCAACAATTATTTGGCGTTTTGATATTTCTAAAGCTCTCCCCACTATAATGCCGGAGCTCTCGACAACTGATCTGCCCGGCTCAAGACACAATACGGGACTTAAATCTAGTTTCCGAGATTCTAAAAGGAAACAGTCGACAACCGATTTTAAAAAACCTGCTTCCCTTATTTTTCTTTTCCTCTTAACAAAGAAATGACCCTGTCCAACATGTAATGCCTGCCTTATTAATTCTATTCTAACGCAAGGAAATCCCCCTCCAATGTTTAATTCATCAATAAACAATCCCTTATTTTTTAAGCCAGAAATCAATTTGAACATATTCCTAATTTCCACACAATATTCTTTGTGAGATACAGGATAAGGCAAGTCTAAGTACAGAGAAAGGCTTTTTAGTGTAAGATTTTCTAATTTCTTTATCTTGTCGGATAAGCTATCTGCTACTTCCTCAAAAAGGAATCCCGATTCCCTTGCTCTTTTTTCAAGACATCTTCTTAACGGATCCCGGTGCAGCGGAAAGGGATTCAATTTAATCCCCACGTCTAACACTTTATTCTTCTGCTTTGCCAAAAAGTTTAAATGCTCTATCTGATCCCAACTCCAGCAATAAATCCTATGGACTTTATTTGAAACAATTTCATTAAGACTGTCGCGTAAATTGTATAAGTTATCTACAATAATATCTTTGTATTCAAAACCATTTTCTCTCGCAAGAAGTAGATCC
The DNA here is from genome assembly GCA_018822885.1 of Candidatus Omnitrophota bacterium. Lineage (GTDB taxonomy): Bacteria > Omnitrophota > Gorgyraeia > Gygaellales > Profunditerraquicolaceae > JAHJJA01. Next base: position 13,619 of record JAHJJA010000053.1, on the reverse strand, counting down.
AGACTGGAAGCGACATGGGCCCCCATGCCTAATTTACGTATACAACTTAACACCCCTGATTCTGAGTTTGTTTTTATAGGGTAGAAAATCCTCCACTTTTCAATAGAACTTAAATTTCTTAGAAAATAATTGTAATTTTCTAATATTTCTTCTTCAAAGGCAGCATAAAAAGGAGTTTTGACTTGCTTTGCCAACCGAAGCACTGTTATTAATTGGTTCTCTTTCATCTAAAAGTCTTTCTCAGGATATTAAATACTTCTATGGTATCAAAAAGTGAACGGTATCCTTTTGATTAGAAAAGGTCCTCTGTAAATCTTTCTTAAAAATTGGGATTTCTCCGCTAGAGCCACCTCCCGGGCTAAAGCCCGATGTTCACTAGTGCGAAATACTTGAGCGGCCAAGCTCCATCCGCGCCCGAATAAACGATAGTTTCTGGTAGCGAAAGTATCAATATTTTACTCGGCTATTTTTTCCAAAACTTGCAATAATAATAAATTATCTTTTGTGGGACTAGTTTTTTTCAAAGCCTTAATGCTCTCGGAAAGCGCCTCCTGCGCTTTACCTTTTTGACCTAATTTATCATATACGAGCCAATAATAAATCAGTGACGGATAGTTTCCAGGATTTATCCTGCTTGATTCCCTTAGCTGATTAAGTGCCTGTTGGTATTCCTGCATATTATAGTAGCAGATAGCCAAAGAAAGATATGCTACCACGCTTTCTGGATTACTCTTTAAGATATTGTTAAGATAAGGTATTGCTGCAGAATAATTACCTGCCGCAAAATATTTCCTTGTTTCGTCGATATCTGCTGTCATTGCTGGACTTATACTTGGAGCAGACACATTATATTGAGACTCTCCATCCTCTTCCACCCTATCAATTTCATCCTCCCAATAAGTTAATTCCACCCCTTTAAAGTCCATCTTTATAAAACCTTCCCCCTTCTCGACAATTTTTCCCTCTACCACGTTTCCTGACTTAAGAAAGATCTTGTCCGCAAAAACAAACGGCATGTTCACGAGAAACGCAAGACACACGAACAAAAACAGTTTCCTCCCCATATCCCCCTCCTTTTTTAAGTTCTATAGCGATGACATACAAAATAGCTATCCCTCCTTTCCCTTATATTATCTCAAAAAGTATTGAAATCTAGAAGTAATAGTATACTCGAAACATTATGCCACATCCTGCCTCTGGTTTCTTTTTTATGTTCATCATTTTTTTAAAAATCGCCAGAATTTCTGACAACAAAATTATCCATAACCAAATAATCTATATTGCTTCTCTGGAAACTTTTTATAGCATCCTCCGGACTGCAAACTATTGGTTCTCCTTTTAAATTAAAAGAAGTATTAAGAAGAACCGGAATACCCGTTATTTTCTGGAATGCCTTGATTAAATGCCAAAACTTAGGATTAAAACACTTACTTACGGTCTGCAGCCTTGCAGTCTCATCTACATGGGTTACCGCCGGGATTAAATTAATTTTATCTTTTTTTACTTTCGGAGCTAAGAGCATATAGGGCGATGCGCATTTTATTTCAAAGAATTCTTGCGCGTTTTCTTCCAATACGGCGGGGGCAAAAGGCCGAAAGTACTCCCTATTCTTTACTTTTGAGTTTAAGATATCTCTCATATTTGCATTACAGGGAGTTGCCAAAATAGAGCGATTCCCTAATGCCCTTGGGCCAAATTCCATGCTTCCTTGAAACCAGGCTATAATTTTATTTCTCGACAATTTATCAGCGACATAATCGGATAATTCATCATTCTTGAACTCAAGGAATTCAAGGTTGTGATTCAGTATAACCCTCTTTATATGATCCGCCGAAAATGCTGGCCCCAAATACGCATGGTTCATAGCGTAAATTCTCGGCTCTCTCATCAGTGTATTATTTATATATAAAGCGACGCCTATCGCGCCCCCGTTATCTCCTGCGGCAGGTTGAATAAAAACCTCCTTGAATGGGGTTTCTTCAATAATTCTCGAGTTAGCTACGCAATTTAAAAAAACCCCGCCAGCAAGACAAAGCTTGTCCATCTTTGTTTCTTTATAAACATTTTTCGCGATCAAAATCAAATTATCTTCAAGGACTTTCTGGAGGGTCGCCGCTATGTCACAATGCCTCTCTTCGATTTTATCTTCGGGATTTCTTGCTTTTCCGAGCTTCTTCTCAAATCTTTTATTAAACATGCGCGATTCTCTGTTTAGCGAGAGGTATTTCAAATTTAATTTATAGCTCCCGTCAGATTTAACCATAATCAGCTCTTTAAACTCATCCATATATTTTGGTTTGCCATAAGCGGACAGGCCCATGACCTTACCTTCTCCTTCAAATACATTAAATCCAAGGTAGGTAGTCAATATCGCGTAAAATAAACCCAGCGAATGAGGGTAAAGCACTTCTTTTATAATCTTTATATCGTTTCCTCTTCCAAAGCCATAGGCGGTAGTAGCCCATTCTCCTATCCCATCAACGGTCACAATAGCAGCCTCTTCAAAAGGAGAAGGCAAAAACGCGCTCGCGGCGTGGGATAGATGATGCTTAATAAATAGGGTTTCTCCTGAATAACAGAGCTCCTTATGTATTTTTAACGGCAAAATTAATCTATCTTCAAGCCAAAGAGGCATAGTATTTAAAAAGCTCTTCCAGGAAAAAGGAAATGCTCTTAGGTGATCAAGCAATACTCGGGAGAGTTTTAAAAAAGGCTTTTCATAAAAACCAATGTAATCAATATCATAGCTAGTCAGATCTGCGGCCTGAAGACAGAAATTAGCGGCTTTTACAGGAAAGGCCTCCGAATATTTTTCTCGGTTAAACCTTTCCTCTTGCGCGGCGCAAACCAACTTTCCGCCTTTTAACAAACAGGCGGCGGAATCATGATAAAAACAGGATATTCCAAGTATGTTCATAGAGATTTCGGTGTTCTAAATCCCGGCATAGATAAATGAAACGATAATAGCGGGGCCGACATAGTAGACAAAGAACGCTAATATCGCAAGCATTATGAATATCGGAGTCAAAAAATATAATTTATGTTTTCTGATTAAATAAAGGGCCTCTTTAGAAATAAGCCCTATTTTTCTTAAAAGATAAAAAAAATGCCCCATACTATCCTCCTCCTGGCTATGATTGCCTTGAGCACTCTCTCACATCGGGATCGTATCCTGCTGCTTCCTGCCAAAATGAATGTTTATGGCTGTTCTCCTCTAAAGTTTTTCGGCTGAAGATGAGTAAAAATAATAATGTTAACGGAAAACAAAAAAAATAAACAAAAAGTAAGGAGAAACCGACAAACAGCTTTTGCGCTATCCTGAAAAATCCCCCCATCATCACTATAGATCTCCTTTTGCACAACCTAGCTTTTTAAGTACCGACATAATTATTGAGGGGCCGGGCTCAATATTAATATCTAAATCTAATTTATCCAATGCCTCCTGCCGGGATAATTTTCCCAACCTTACCAGCTTGCTCATCTCAACATGGAAATGCGTGAAACCATAGGCCTGCATAGATAAATATGACCCGAGAACATTCAAATAACAGTTAGTCGACTCTGCAGGATAGCTGAATTCAATCTTCTTCCAGCCCAGCTCATTCTTGATCAGTTCAACGTATTCTTTGGGATCATAGGGCAAGAACCAATGAGGGGACAAAATCATTGCCTTCTTGCTGATCCTATACTTCTTCTTAATGTCATTCATGCTTTTGGGAAAATCAGAGTATTTCTTATACTTTTTTCTCATGACATCGATAAAAGGGGGAATTTGTTCACACAAAAGAAGAAATTCGCTTTCTGGTTGCAAAATACAGCTCATTCTTTCTGGCTGCAAGCCAGAACCAAACCGTTTCGTTAATACAGGGCTTGTGAGCTGGCCTTGGGTCCAGCCGGAAATTATCAAAGCTAAATCGTATTGGGTGGCAACTTGATACGTAAGCTGGATATACCATAAAGAGCAGAGCGGGCACAAAGAAAATTTTGATTTCGTTTTTATAACCTCGGAGAACATCTCTTGCATGAAATCAGATTTAAAATATAGCCAATCCACTTTTAACTTCTCTACGGCATTCCTTACATTTGCTATTGCACCTTCACTTTCAAAACCATTATCAAAAGTAAATGCCAGCGGATTTAACCTGTACCTTTTTTTAATGAAATAGAGGCTGGAGGTGCTATCCTTGCCACCGCTGCACATAACCAGACAATCATATTTTCCTTTACCTTTGTATTTTTCCAATACCTTGATCAGCTCAAATTCTAATAATGCGGCATTCTCTTTAGATCTCCTTCTGTCAAAATCTAAACATATATTACAGACACCTTCCTCATTTAAGTAAATATACGGTTTATTCTCTGGTAACACACATCTTTTACAAAGCATGATCTCTCCTCGATTTACAAGGGTGCAATGGCGATATGGGCAGTAGCCATATCATTTTGGCACTTCTCTTCCTAATTTTACCTCCCCGCGCAAGAAAAACAACATTACTCTCGGCAGGTCATAAAAAAATAAAACCGGGATGAGCTTTATTTTGCCGAATAAATTCTCATTCTTTGAGATTGAAAGAAAGCGATTCCTGAAGCATAAATACCTTCTTTCTGCGGGCGTTGACCCGGAACTGTTGCCGGAATGATAACAAATCGCCTCAGGGCAATAATACGCTTTCCATCCTCTTTGCTGTGCTCTCCACGCCAAATCTACGTCCTCCACTAAAAAGAAAAATCTTTCGTCAAAATAACCCGTGTCTTCTCTTAAATCCTCAAGCATTGATTTTCTGTAAAACGAAGCTGCGGAACAAGAACCAAAAACATATTTTGGAGAATCAAATTTATGATTATCAATCTTGTCTTTTCCCAGATCATAAAACCTTCTTATTCCCGAAAGAAATATCCCGCATGAGAAAATAGTTTTTCTATCGTTTTTTAAGATTTTTGGCTGAAGCACACCAACTCTACTATCCAATCCCGCGGCAAGGCTTGTTAAACGTTTTAAGAAGCTTGGCTCCAGGCTGATATCGCAATCTAAAGTCAAAATCCACTCTCCGTTAGAGGCCTCGATCCCCTGATTTCTTGCCTTACAGGCACCCAGATTCTCTTTATTCTCGATTAACTCTACACTTGGATAATTTGTTCTTATAAAATCAACGGTACCGTCTTTCGAGCCATTATCTACGACGATGACTTCAAAATCATTACAATCTTGCTTAAAAACTGAATCTAAACAAGATTTTATAAAGTTTATGCTATTAAAGGTCAAAACTACTATAGAAGTCATTTCGTATTTGCCTTAATTCATCACCCGTCAACTCTTCTGTTCTAACAATACAACCCTGTCCTCCATCAAATTCCCGCCAATCTCCGCTTAACAGGTAATTCTTATCTTTGGCATATTCATAATACTTCGTTCCGGGAAAGGGAGTAGCGTATGAAACCTGTAAAGAGTCTGGTTGAATATTATTGATAAAATCTAGAGTTTCCCTGGCTGTTTTCCTATCTTCCCCGGGTAATCCCAGGCAGAATGTCAGGTGAACTTTTATACCCAATCTTTTAGTCACCTCAATCATCTTTGACGCATACTCTAAATTTAACTTCTTTTTGCAGGAGTCGAGTATTCTCTGATCTGCTGATTCTAAGCCATATTTGATCGCAAATAACCCGGAACCGGCCAGTTCTCGCAACATTTCTTCATCCATAAGATCTGCCCTGCTCATAACCGCCCAAGGAACCTTGATCTTTCTTTTTTTTATCTCTGCGCACATATTAAAAACGTAGTTTTTGTCAATATTAAAAACGTCATCATCAAAATACACTGCTTTAAATCTAAGGCCCTCAATCAACCATTGCATTTCATCCGCTACCTTAGCGGGATCTCTTTTTCTGTATGTATGCTCTAGATACATTGTCTGCGGCCAAAGGCAAAAGCTGCAATGAAAAGGGCATCCTCTGCTTGCCCACATTTGAACATTTGGCCTTGGCAGGCCGCAAAAACCATCATTATATTTATAAATAGGCAGTGTTTCTCTTTCCGGCCAAGGCAGATCGTCAAGATTTTGAATAGTTGACCTCAAGCTGTTTATCTTGACCCCGGAAATATTGCGATAGGCCAAACCAGAAACGCTAGAGAGATCAAGATCGCCCCCCGGTTGCTTTACTAAATCCAGCAAAATATACTCATATTCTCCGATTAAAATAAAATCAATAAAGCCATAATCTCTAAGAATCTCATCCGGGAACACCGAAGCATGCGGGCCGCATAAAGCAATCTTACAATCAGCGGCTTTTTCTTTTATCTTAATTGCCAGGCATATATCATTCGCAAAAGAAGGAGTAGAAGTTTCAATCACTAAAAGCCCGGGGCTATAAGATTTGATCTCTGTGATAACCTGATTCTCCCCCATTCTTTCTGCGATAGCATCGATTAATTTCGCTTCGAAGTTATTCTTTTTTAACAAGGCAGTCGCATATGCAAGAAAAAAAGGAAAAGGCAAATAATGCATAGCCTCATCTTTATCAAGCTTATAAGTAAACGGCCATCTGGAACCTGCCCTTACTCCTACCCTTGCATTCTCATTCCAAGGAAGATTTATTAATAACGTGCGCATAGTATCTGTTATTTCTTAAGATCTAAATGTCTTTCTATTTGCTCGAAAAAATTCTTTATCTGGTAGATATTCTGGTTCAGTTCTTTTGAATCACAATTTAACTGTTCAAATACAATTTTAAAATTTTGCAACTCTTTACAAATAGACTGTGTCTGGAGATCAATACCTTGATTCAAGATTTGTGATTGAGAATTTAAATTATGATTTATATTATCGAGCTGAGGCTTAAGATCCCGATTAAATCTTTCAAAATGAGTAATATAATTTTTGTTCAAAACCTCGATTTGCAAGCCAAGATCCTTAAATTGAAGCTTGAGGGCCTCTGTTAGCTTTCCAGAATTAAGCTCGATATTTTGGTTTATGCTGTACAATGCATTTTGTGAATCAAAAACCATCTGGCCGATATTTGCGAACATTCTTACTATAGCTGACATCAAAAGGCTGACGAGAACAATAGAAATCCCAATCAACAGGTAATTGATATTCTTAAAATTTAAAACCGCCAGGGATAAACCAGCGATTAATCCAACTATTACAATTACCCAAGAAAACACAAGAAGAACGACAGCTGCCGGTATTTTATTTTTGATCATTATCCACCTTCCTTTTCTATATAAGTTTCTTTTTCTATCTCTTCCGCGGAAGACTCGATTGACTGAAGAATATTTGTTCGGAGGTCACTTAATCGGATTAGCCAGTCATTAAATTCAATTCGCATAGTCTCAAGAAAAGACGGATCAATATTTGAATTACTTTTGATGCATAACTGACTCCAGTCTTTATGCGGCTCATCTATAGCTAATAACTTATCTAAAAGATATCCGTCATTATTGCGATAGGTTGCCTGCAAAAGATTTTTTAAAAAAATCCGTTTAAATCCTGTATTTTTGAACCTCTCTCCTACGGATGAACCCAAAATCAGGCTTAGAGAAAAAAAGGCCTGCAAAGAAGCGTATTTAGCCGGTATTAATGTTGAGAGCCTTTCTTTTGCGGAGTCGAAGTGAAAGAAAAAGTTCAGATCCAATAAAGAAAGCCAGAGAGGCAAAGGCTCACCTAAGCCCTCTTCCTCATTTTTATAAATTCGATACTCAAAGTCTTTTATCGAATGGTGAAACGCCAGTATAAAATCTAAATAAAGTAACTTTGTCCTGCTGGCAGCAACGTCCTCTTCTATATAACGATTCGCAAGTCCGAAATTATCCTTTATTTTAGAAATAAATTTTCCCTGTGTGGAATAAAAGTCGCATTTTTTATAAAACCCGAGGTTCCACTTCCAATAATTATTAAGTATTGAGTAAATGGTGTCCTTTTTTAAATGCAGGGCTGCTGCTTTTGGCTCATAAACTAAAACTAACCCTAGCGCCTTGATCCTGGAACATAAATCCACATCTTCATAGTTACTTTTTAAATCCTCATTGTAGAAACCGGCTTTAGCAATTGCTTCTTTCTTAAATACAGTATTAGAGCCAAAGAGAAAAGGGGGCTCAATTTCTTCTTTTTCCCAGTATTGCTTCATGTGCGCGGCGCGCCATAAATCAACAATATGCGTTGAATGAGACTCTTCTAATCTTCCACCGGAGCCTGCAATATTATTAGAATTCAGCTTTTGCATTAGGCTAAGAAGCCAATCCGGATCCGGCTGACAATCCGCATCCAAAGATGCGATAAATTCAGCATTGATATTTTTTACAGCTACGTTCCTGACAAACCCTAATCCCTTATTATCCAAATTCTTAATAATTTTAACCGGATACCTGGAAACAATTTCCATGCTTTTATCTGTTGAGCCGTCATCAACAACAACTACTTCGCTTATAGGGTATGTTTGCTTAAGGACTCCCTCGAGACAAGAAGCGATTGTCTTCTCGGCATTAAAACAGGGGATATAAAGCCCTACTTTCATTTTAGCTTGGATATCTCCCTTCTTAACCTGTTTTTTGCCACAATTATCTCCTTCGCAACCTTCTTTATCTCATCGTTACTATCAATATGACAGATTCTGATCTTGCTACGGAGATTATTGAGCATTCTTTTAATGACTTTAATTAGAGAGCCGCGATAAGATTTATAAAATTTATATCTCAACTTTATTTTTGTTAATTCCCCCCGAAGCGACTGGACCAGCCTATTGGCCAGCCTCTTGCCGGAAAAGAGCCTATCAGCTCTTTTTGCTTTCTTGATAAACTTTACTTGCCAGCTATCATCATTAAAAGCCTCATCATAACAACTCATCATACATCCGGGGCAACCTTCTTTAATAACGGAATTTATTACTCGGTCCCTTCTCTCAGAAAACCATAATTCATATAAACCAGCGCTTTCTAATGTTCCGATTATTTTATCTTCGGAATTAATAACCCAACAAGGAAGGATCTCTCCTTTTGAATTTATGGAACAGGTGCTCCAAAGCGCGCCGCATCCAGAATAACCGGGATTGCCCTGCCCGCAAAGATAATAGGGTATTTTCCTTAGATATCCTTCTGGGTTAGTCGCAATATTATTCTCCTTAAGCTTAGAAATGACCTGCTCCATTACAGCCTTGGCCTTTTCTAAATCCTGTTTTCCAATTAAAAACTCATTTCCTTTGGAATAGTCATTAAGAAAAATCCTGCTGAAAGGTTGAAATCTTACCGTAGTAACTCCATATTTTAGCGCCAACTCCGGTATTTCACTTAGATGCTCAAAGTTATAATTTGATACGGTAGAGGCGATTGTAGACTCGATATTACATTTCTTTAAGGCGCTTAAACCGCAAAGCGCTTTTTTAAAAACACCATTTCCTCTTAAGAAATCGTGCACTGATTCGTTTCCCTCAATTGAGACATTGACAACATTGACTCCTGAACGGGCTAACTTCTCGGCAACATTTTCATCTATTAAACAGCCGTTCGAGGTCAGACAGGCATTCATCCGGTTGTTTCTGGCACAAGAGATCAACTCAAAAATATCCTCCCTTAATAAAGGCTCTCCTCCGCTAAACACTGCAGTCTGCGCGCCGATTAAGGATGCATCCCTTATAATCTCCTTCCACCTTTGAGTAGATAATTCCTCCACCCGGTTTTCAGGAATATCGCACATCCTGCAGCTTAAATTACATCTGTTTGTGATTGAAAAAATAGCTTCTTTAACTTTTTGCATTTTTTTCTTTCAGTATCACTTCATACGATTCAAGCGCCTCAAGCGCCTCTTTTAATAAAGCTGATTTTTCGTTCTCGTCAAAGCTGTTTTTGTTGATTTCTTCTATCAAGCTATCCGCAATACCAGACAAGGAATCTGAATCGGGATTAGCCCAACAGGTCTGGAGGCATGGTTTCTGGCAATGCTTCATTATCTTCCTTGCTTTAAAGGCCTCTTTGGTATTCAAGCACTCCTCTAGACTCATAGTTTTTATGTTGCCAAAGGCCGAGCCGCAGCTCCTGAGCTCGCCGTCTGGACCGATATTAGTAAAAACAAAGGGGTTACATTTCCAAACATGCCTTGTCAGTTCTCCTTTAAAATGCCCAAGCCACAAATAAGGGTCATGCAAGAAAACAACTAAGCCGTTGTTTTTTTGATATTTAGAGATTCGCTCTATTTGTCTCTCTAGACAAACCAAATCATCTCCCTTAATCCAAAAACGGGCATTTGAGGAAGTATTTTGCATATCATCCTGTGATACTATCACAGGATGATAGACCAAACATTCAACCCCCAAGTCCTTAATTAACCCGATGATATCAAACAACTCCCCTACATTCTCTTTCATAATAGTCGTCCAAACAGAAATCTGCGGCCCATGCCCCTGCTTCAACTTTTCTGCGGCTAGATGGCTGATCGCATTTAAAGCTTTATTAAACGCCCCCTTTTGCCGGATGAAATCGTGCGTTTTCTCTGTAGCTCCATCCAAAGAAATAGCAATATTATTTAAGCCTGAACCAATAATCCTTTCTGCCATCGGCTGATCTATCAATGAACCGTTTGACACTACCTCTATCTTCAGTCCCCTCTTAGCTCCATAATCAATCAACTCAAATATATCTTTCCTTAAGAAAGCCTCTCCACCGGTAATCACAATTGTCAAATCCCATCCCCACCCGGATATCTCGTCAAAAGCCTTCATTACTGTCTCTTTCGGCAATTCGTAATCCTTCAAAATCTTCACTACCCCGCACATCTGGCATTCATAGGTACAAGCATGGCTTAAACTTATATAGACCCAAAGCGGCTTAGCAATCGGTTTCTCTAAAACTTCCGAAAAATAATATGCTAAATCAACCTTAAACTTTTTCAAGCACATGATCTTCTTTTCCATCAATTATCCAGACCTATTTTTTCAATACTTCTTTTTATAAGACGGAGGTCATTCATTTTTAGATTTAAATTCGCTCTTCCTAGCAACCAAAGCCTCTTATCCGGTATTTTTGAAATGGCCTCGAGATGGTTATTTATACTCTTGAGCAGTCTAAGTTTGATTTTCTCCCTGTCGGAAACATCTTCATTCTTGATTGTCTTTAAGAGAACTCTTGCCGCATTGGAAATATCCGAAGGAAAAAAAACGCAATCCTGTAAGCAGTGTTCCCTGCATTTCCTTACCCGTTCTCTTATTGACTTAGCTTGAGCGGAAAACCAGATATCTTTTAAGGTATTATTCTTTAAATCTCCGTAAATTCCCATACAACTCCATATTTTCCCATCATAGGTGATTACAATCCTCTTAATCGCCTCATAACACTTGAACTCTGACCCAGGCCTTTTTCCTTCGAAATAACCTGGGATAGCATTCAATATCTGATCGTCAGTATAAATATTAATATCTGAAATCTCACTCTTTAAACTTGTCAATTGCTTCATGACTTCTTTCAACCTAGGTAAATCGTCTTCAATAGGCCATAGTATATTTCTTTTTTTTTCATGCATTTTACTATTATTAAAAAGCACCGGCTGAAAGACTACGATGTTGCACTTTTTCTTCCTGGCGAATTGCACGATATTTAGAATATCGGGGATGTTCTTATTCATAATAGTAAAATTTATGCCTACAGTGGGAAAGAATGAGCAGAACTTATGCTTGTAGTAATTTATCCTATCGATACCTATAGACGACTTCTCAAAAGAACCGGCTCCCCTTATACCGTCGTGGATATCTTGCATGCCGTCTAAAGATATAGTGATATGATTCAGCTTGATCCTTATCAATGCTTGAATAAGACGGTCATCTAATAGAACCCCGTTAGAAATAATATCCACCATCTTCAGGCCCTGCGAAACAGAGAACTCTAAGATTTCTAACAAATCCTTTCTTAATAAAGGCTCTCCTCCGGAAAAAATAAGGTGTTTGACTCCAATCTCCTTGATCTGGAGGATTATTTCTTTTATCTCTCCGGTACTTAGCTCATCTTCGATCTTACTCGGGGATTTGGCTATATCGCACATTTTGCATTTTAAACAGCAGCGATTGGTCAACGAAAAATACACATGCTCCGGGGGGATGCAAGGCCGGGACATAATCCTGCCCGAATAAAATCCTAATAACTCCTCAAAATTGCTTAACTCTCTCTCAAGATTATTATCCATGATTATCCGACTTTCTGATACAGCTTCTTTTCAAATACAGCAAATTTTGGGCGGCTTCTCTGGAATAACAACTTTGCATACATAAATTACGGCAATTACCAGAATGCAGCCGTAACTTATGTGCTTCCTTAGAAACCCAAGAACTCTTTAGGGAATCTTTATCCAGGTTACCGCAAATACCATGGCAGCTATAGACCAAAGGCTCACCCTTTGAGTGAGATATAAAAACTGTTTTAAAACCTCCAAAGCAGACCCAATCTCTTTTTGTCAGTGTCGACTGATAATATTTAATCAACAATTCTAACCGGGGTTCTTCATAAATAGTCAGATGCCTAAGTTTAAGCTCCCTGATCTTAGAAATTTCTTCCTTTAGGACTGAAATATCCTTATCTTCAGGCCAAAAACTCGGCAGGTTCTTATCCATGAAATTAGCATTGTCTTTTATCAAGGGCTGTAGATTAATCACATCCACACCCAAATCATCAACTAATCTCATGATTTCCGATAATTCATTTAGATTCTTATCCATAACTGTCAAAGCTACGCCAATAGAAATAAAACGTCCATTTTTTCGTTTTTCATTTAATAGGCGTATTGCTTTTACCGTACTATTAAAGGAACCCGCACCTCTGAAGAAATCGTTAGTTGCCTCAAGCCCATCTAAGGAAAAATGGATATGGTCCAGCTTTGAATTAATTATCGACTCCGCCAGAACATTATCAATCAAGACACCGTTAGTAGTAAGAATACTTCTCAAGCCTTTACTAGATACATAATCGGATATTTGAAATATATCCCTTCTCAAAAACGGCTCTCCTCCGGTGAGGAGTATTTCCCTGATGCCATAATCTGCGGCCTCATCAATCACATGCAACAATTTGGCAGTAGATAGTTCTTCTTCCGGAGGAGACAAATTTACTATACTGCACATTCTGCATCTTAAATTACACTTATAAGTTACGGAAATCTGCATTACATCGGGCTTAGTAATTGGGTAATTAATTTTCCTGGATAACCAAAAGGAGAGTTCTTCCTTCATCCCTTGGATATTTATTTCTAATCCAAAAAAACCTTTTTTAAACGATCCCCTACTCATTTGATCACCCCTGAAAAGTTTTATGCGCAGCTATGTCATTGTTTTCGGAAAGCAGATCGAGCAATCGAGCGTATCTTCTTCGTCTCTCTTCAATCGTATTAATACCATCTAGAGACTTCCAATGGCCATCGGAATCAAAGGTAATACCGAACTCTTCTTGCTGCTGGAACAACAGGCTCTCTCCTTTTAGAATAAAAGAATTTACCATCATATTGCTCTTGAGATAACGGATGTTCTCTCTGATAAAGTTAATCGTCTCTTGGAAATCTTCTTCGGTTTCAGTAGGAAATCCTACGATCCAATTAGTACAAACCGAAATGCCTGCTTCATAAGTGTCTTTTATTGCTTTTTTGGCTTCTGCT
>JAHJJA010000052.1 GCA_018822885.1 Candidatus Omnitrophota bacterium | reverse complement strand
TCAATTCATCTTTTCCCACGCGCGGCTCCTTCCAGAAACCCGGCAAAATCTTTCTCCCGGAAAAAGATACTCTTTTTTTTCTTCTTCCCCTGGCAATATCTAATACTCTGTTCCCTGATATTCTATCCGTAAAAACCTGGAATGCTTTCATCGTATATCAAAAATGAAAGTTAGCAAAGTGTAAAATGAAGATTTGATAATATGTGAGATGATAAAAGAATTGGTGGCCCCTCAGAAAGGCGTTACAATAAGGTTTTGTGAGTCAACACAAACCGTAACCCTTTAGAAAAGGAGGTAGCCACCATGTATTATGTCGGAGCAGACCTACACAAAGAACAAACCTGGTTTTATGTTATGGATCATAACGGCGATAAGATTCTCAGTAAAAGTATATCAAATAATCCGGAGATTTTACACCAATTTTTCCGATCTTTGCCCCGGCCTTTAACTCTGGCTGTGGAAGCCACGTATAACTGGTATTTTTTTACGGATATTGCTGAACAGTATGCCGAACACGTTTACCTGGCAAATTCTTACGAACTCAAAGCCTTTGCCAGACGCCACAAGAAAACCGATAAAATAGACGCCCGGCTGATCGCTGATGTTCTGCGCAAAGGATATCTGCCGACTGTATTTATCCCGAACCGTTCGATTCGCGAAGTCAAAGAATTACTCAGGTATCGTATCAACCTGGTACGCGATCGCTGCCGGAATATTTTTCGATTGAAGAATACGCTCGATAAGCTTGGAGCTGATTCTTCCGGTAATTTTGCAACTGAAAAACAACTGAAGAACATTCCCGTTGATTCGTTCCCGGAACACTATCGCTATATTATTTCAGCGTATATCGAACGTATTATTTTTCTCAGCAAAAAACTTTACAGCGTAAAGATATATCTCAAAGACGAACTTTCTGATGACGCTGAGATCCGGGATCTTATTACGGTAGATGGCTTGGATTATTTCAGCGCGGCGCTGGTCAAGAGTGAGATCGTAGATATTGAACGGTTCCGGTCATTCAACCGCTTGTGCGCCTTTGCCGGACTTGCTCCGCGCGTGGCGCAGAGCGGCAACAAAGCAGCATATCATGGAGCGCTCTTAAGCAATCGCCGAAAACTTCTGCAATGGATTTTACTGGAAACGGTATTCCATTTTATAAAAGCATCACCGGAACGGAAAACGCGCTATGAAAATCTGAAAGCTTCTAAAGGCGCGAACACGGCAAAAATTATCATGGCGCGTCAAATGTTGAAAGTTATTTATCATGTATTAAAAGAAAAACGGCCGTATTATAAAGAAAAGCCGGCAAGGCCGAAAAAAGAAACAAATAAATCCAGTCGGTGGCAGCCGCTGCGCTCTAAGGGGTCTGAAGTATCCTCTGTTAGAGGATAGCTTCCCAAGATTTGATTAGCGGGCGGTTGCTTCCAATATTATCATGCAGTCCCGCTTTTGTCGGGAGCTGCCAATGGGTGACTGACGGCTGGTAAGTTCAGCGCGTCTCAGGATAGCGACAATCGACTGATCTGAAAAATTAAGAGCTTTGTGGTTTAGGGGGAAGGAATAAGAAATTTTATTTAAAACGAGGGGCTGCCTCGGAGAAGGAACGTTTTTTCTCTTGACTATCATCTCAATGGGTGACCCCTTTTTTGGAATGCGGCAAGATTAGGAAAGGAGAATATTATGCCTTTATTTGAAATATCAGGCCAGAAGTTAACCCCTGTTGAGCAAACTAATTTCAATATAGAAAAGGAATTGCAGGGCTTAATCGAAAAAAATCTCGGTCTATATTTAACTGCCAATTTATAGTATCCGAATTTACTACCGGTGCTTTACACGCTGGGAGGATCGATACCCTTGCTTTGTCAGAAGATAGTAATCCCGTGATAATCGAATATAAAAAAATTGAATCGTCAGATCTTATAAATCAAAGTTTATTTTATCTGTCATGGATTCAGGATCATAGGGGTGATTTTGAGATCGCTGTCCAAAAACAGATAGGGCATAAAATAGAAGTTGATTGGAGTGACATCCGGGTTATTTGTATGGCGCCAAACTATAAAAAGTATGACTTGCACGCAGTACAGGTGATGGGAGCAAATATCGAATTGTGGAAATATCGCAGGTTTTCGAATTCAACAATTTATCTTGAAGAAGTATTTAAGAAGTCATGCTCTCTGTCAGAAATGGGTAACGCGAATAAGAATCCTGTAATGGTTGCGGCAGGGAAAAAAGCGTTTCAAACAAGGATGTTAGGGGGCCATAGTTTCGAAAAAACGCTTGAAGGAAAGCCGGCCAAAATTAAAGAATTAGCCTTATCTATTCAGGATTATATAATGGGGCTTGACGCGTCAATGGAACAATCGCCCAAGAAATATTATATTGCGTACAAAATTTCTCAAAATATCGTATGCATGGAAATTCAAAAGAAAAATATACGATTATTTCTAAAATTGTCGCCATCTGATATTCATACCGCGCCTGACAACTATAAAGACGTTAGCAATATAGGCCACTTTGGAACAGGTGATGTGGAATTTACAATCACCTCGGAAAAAGATTTAGAAATCGTCAAACCTTATATCGAGATGGCGTATAGAAAAGTCGGGAGTTGAAACGGTGATAACGGGGGCAAGCCGCGGGGATGTCTGGGTTATATCGTCAGGCTGTAAGTGAAATGAAAAAGAAAGAAGGGTGTTACGGGGAAGTTAAAAAATGTGTGCGGTCTGCGTAGTTCTTATTTGCGGCTTGACCCCATCTCTGGGATACTGATTTGTATTGCTGTACTTTTATGCGCGGGCGGTAATGCCATGGGTAGCGGGCTTGATACATATATC
>JAHJJA010000051.1 GCA_018822885.1 Candidatus Omnitrophota bacterium | reverse complement strand
ATCGAAGGCATATAAAGCCAATGCTCTTTTATGAACGAATCGTTTACCTTTAAAATATTAGCGGAGGGTAAAAGCGCTATGAAGAACCAGAATAGGGCGAAAAATACTATTTTATTTTTATTCTTAATTCTAAAAGCATATACCGCTAAAATCACCAGCACCACTAAACCGAGAATAGTTTGCGGGTCGCTAAAAACAAACATCCTCCTTCCGTAATCTACCCGAAGATCGATTGGCAATATCAAGATTCTTAAATAATAAAAAATGGAGGCCAAAAACAAGGGGACCCTCTTTAAAAAGACTCCGAAGGTTGGAGTAAAAGGCAAAAGTGATTCAGTCAGCAGGCTATTCATTATAAATAACCTCAAAACAATATATCCAAAAGCGACGGCCAGCAAAGAAGAGAACAGGCTGCGGTTAACTCTCATTTTAAAGGTGTAAAAATAGAGTGCTAAAAGCACAGGCATAATAATCGCGCTTTCTTTTGATAAAAGCGCGCAGATGTAACTGAATAGACAGGCGATGAATAAAAACCTGCCCCGGGAATCTGACTGTTTAATATAAAATACTATACTTGACAACATAAAAATGGCAGCTAAAGAATCCGCCCTTCCGGAAATACTTGCCACTGCCTCAACATGTGCCGGATAAACCACATAAAAAATACTAGTCAAAAATGCCAACGCGCGCTCTTTAAATATAACGCTTATCATCCAATAAACACATAAAGAGGCCAGAATATGCAGCAGGATATTCATCAGATGATATCCGAATACATTGTATCCCCAAAGAGAATAATCGAATAGATACGACAACATTTGGATCGGGCGATAAAAAAACGAGGGCACCCCTGCTCCTTCACCCACGCTGGAGGAAAATATTTTAGGCAGATAAGAAAAACTTGTGATGTAGGAATTGTCTTTTACATAACAATAATCATCCCAAATAAATTTGCCGTGCAAAGAATTAAAATACACAATAAAGCCCAGTATTGCTATCAACGCAATCTGGGCAAAAATTATATAGCTGCTTTTTCCCCTGGTATTCTCCGAAAGCATCATTTTAAAGCTCTATTTGTCGTCATCTACAACGCGTTCAACATCGCTACGGGACAAACTTATGACTCCTGTGCCGCTTCCCACATTGACCTCCAACACTAGAGCATCTTTATCCTCCTGCCTGATCACTCCCTTGATATACCTGCCGTTTTTTAGATACACCGTACTAAAAGGACTCATCTTGATCATGTTATTCTTTAGCGATTCCTTGGCTCTGCCTATAGCCTTTTCTACGTAAAAATACTTTTGCGGTGTCAAAGACTTTGCCTTCTCTAACGCCTCTACCTCTTGTGAAAAATCACCCATCTCCTTATAAATAGCTGCGCGAGTCAAATAAGCCTGATAAAAATCCGGCTTGATCAATAAGGCTTTATCGACAGCTTCTTTGGCTTTCTCATATTCTCCTAGCCCGTTATAGGCATCAGCCAAATCGTTAAGCACATACGGATTGTTAGGGTCTCTATTAAGTTTATTTTGGCAATATTCTAATTCTTTGCGGTATTCCTTAAATGCCTCATCTTTACGCCCCTGCATCTTGTAAATACTGGCCAGGTCATTGTGCACATGAGGGTAATCAGCGATTGCGTCAATTATATTCAAGTACTCTTTAACAGCATCATCCAACCTTGCGCTATCCCTGTATACACTAGCCAAACTGTAACGCAAATTTATATTCCCCGGGTCACGCGTAATGCCCCGCATTAAGAATCTCGCGGCAACATCGTATTCTTCGAGATTCATATAACAAAGCCCGATATTATTAAGAAGGCCCGAATCGTTTACATCCAAATAAAAGGCGGCTTCGTATATCTCAATGGCCCTGGCAAATTCTTTTTTCTCAAAATAAATATCTCCCAGGAGCTTATAAGCCATAATAAACCTGCTATCAATATGAATAGCGGACTCTAATTGCGATATAGCCTGATCATACTTATTATCGGCATAATAAATATAAGCCAGAGTGTAGCGGCTAAAGGCGTAATCAGGTTTGGCCTCTACTGCTTTTTGCAACAATCCTAGTGCTAAATCCTTATCACCTTTAGAAAACGCGTCAACTCCAGAATTTAAAAACTCCGCCATCCGCTCAAACGAGATATCCCCTATAAGACTTTTTATCTCCTGATTATTTGGGAGCGCATTTTCCCCTTTCCTTAAGATATCCGTTGCTTCATTATACAGCCCCTTGCTAAGATAAATATGGGCTAACATCTTATAGCCATCTACGAAATGATCATCAAGCTGAAGAGTCTTTTTATACTCATCAATAGCCCTATCTTCTGATTTATCATCGAAGTAAGCGTTAGCAAGGCTGCAGTGGACTTGCGCAACATTGGGGGCGAATTTGAGGGAATTATTGAAACTTTCTATGGCTTTCTTATATTCCAGCTTATCATAATAATTAATACCTTGGTTATAAAAGAATACCCCTAGCTTGCTCTTGCCGACAAACACTGTTGCCGCCAATAGAATCAACAAGACCGCGATCCTTACTGCATTTTTCATAATCGCCTAAATGGATTTAATCAAAGCTAAAGCTTCGGAACGGGTTTTTTCGTTTTCCTTAAAAATCCCGCGGACTGCTGAAGTCACTGTGAAAGTCCCCGGTTTTCTCACCCCGCGCATTGACATGCACATATGCTCCGCTTCTATGACAACCATTACCCCAAGCGGCTTTAATTTAGTCATGACGATTTCAGCGATCTGGGTAGTAAGGCGCTCCTGCACTTGCGGGCGGCGCGCCAGGGTATCTACCACCCGTGCCAATTTGCTTAACCCTGTAACGCGGCCGTTCTTGGGGATATAGGCGATGTGCGCCCTGCCGGCAAAAGGGAGAAGATGATGCTCACACATGGAGTAAAGGGGGATCCCTTTTAAAAGTATGATCTCATGGTGCTTCTGGTCAAGAATGACCTCTAATTCCTTTTGGGGATCTGATTTTATCCCGGCAAAGATCTCCTCGTACATCTCCGCAACCCTCTTAGGAGTCTCCAGAAGGTCTTTTCTCTTGGGATCTTCCCCTATCGCTTCCAATATGTCCCTGACTGCTTTTTCGATCTTCTTTCTATCCACCCCGCCCTTCCTTTCTATTAAACCCTACACCCAGCCCCTGCGCTCAGGGGCTGGGCCGCATCTCTTATTTGCCTATACAGAATTCGCTGAATATCTTATCCAATAAGTCTTCCGAGAACCTTCTGCCTAATATATCGTCAAGAAAACCCAAGGCCTCTTTTATATCCTGCGCGATAAATTCGCTCGAGGTTTTATTATCCAATGAATCAAGAGAATCCGCAATAAGAATTTGCGCCTTCCTGATTTTTTCTATATGCCTAAGGTTACTTAATAATGTAGGCTCGGTGGCTTTAAATCCTCCTGCGCAAACAAGTTCTACAATAGCATCTTCCAAAAGGCTGATGTTTGTCAGCTTCTTCGCGGAAATGCCGATTATGCGCTTGAATTTCTTTTCTAATCTTGCCTTTTCGATCTTTTGCTTTAAATCGATCTTATTAATAACCGCTATTGTGTGTTTTTTACGCAATTTATTGACCAATAGAATATCTTCTTTAGCCAGGCGCTTACTTGCGTCAAAAAGTATGATCACCAGATCAGCCAAATCGATCTGGATTTTAGAGCGCGCTACTGCTTTTTTCTCAACCAGATCCCGCGGCTCTAAGATTCCGGCTGTATCCACGATCCTTACCGGTATACCCTTTATATCAATGATCTCTTCAATGGTATCGCGCGTTGTCCCGGCAACAGGAGTCACAATAGAGCGCTCTTTTTTGAGAAGCGCGTTTAGAAGCGAGGATTTTCCTACATTGGGCTTTCCGCAGATCACCACATGGATGCCTTCGCGGAATATCCTCGCGGCCTTTGAGCCCTCAAGCAGGCCTTTAAATTGAGCGTTGGCGCGAGAAAGCTTGCTCTTAGTCCCCTGCCAATCCAGTTTACTTGTATTCTCTTCGGGAAAATCGATATTAGCCTCAAGAAGCGCCAAGATATCCAAAAGAGCGCCACGGATTTGGTTGATTTCCCGCGAAAGCACTCCTTTTAGTTGTTCGACTCCCAATTGCAAAGCTGAATCGGTCTTGGCTCGGATAACATCCAAAACCCCCTCTGCCTGCGCAAGGTCAATGCGGCCGTTTAAAAAAGCGCGCTTGGTAAATTCCCCCGGCTCTGCCAGGCGCGCGCCATTTGCCAAGGTTAATTCCAACACCGCGCGCAAGGCCACGATCCCTCCGTGGCAATTTATTTCCACGACATCTTCTTTAGTATAGCTGCGAGGGGCTCTCATGACCGTCAAAATTACTTCATCTACAATATTTCCGCCAGCTCCCTCTCGCAACTCATTCTTAATCACTCCATAATGCGTCGTAAAAGTCTTGAAGCTCGACGGCTTCCTGCCATCCTTACCAAAGAAAATCTTATCAGCGATCGCCAGTGCTTCTTTTCCGCTAATACGCACAATGCCGATCCCGCCTTCTCCCGCGGATGTCGCTATCGCGGCAATTGTATCATCTAAACTAACCTGGATCATTTTCTTGCCTCACCGACTAAAAATAAAGAACCGGTAACCAAAACCAAATCCTTTGCCTTAGCAATCTTTTTTGCTGACTCAAGCGCCTCTTTTACGTTCT
Source organism: Candidatus Omnitrophota bacterium (assembly GCA_018822885.1). Lineage (GTDB taxonomy): Bacteria > Omnitrophota > Gorgyraeia > Gygaellales > Profunditerraquicolaceae > JAHJJA01. Next base: position 9,949 of record JAHJJA010000051.1, on the reverse strand, counting down.
TAGTAATACGTGTTGGCTTATCAGAAAAATACTCCTCCATAACCTCGGGCTCTGTTGCGCGAGAGTTATCCGCGCGAGTTAAAATCACCTCATCTGCCAACTCATTCAACTCATTACAAATTCCCTTAATATCTTTATCATTAGAGATCCCCAGAATCAAAATAAGCTTCCTGTATTTAAAAATTGTCTTAATCGATTCTTTTAAAGCCAACGCTGAAGCGATATTCTGTGCGCCATCTAATACTATCAATGGTTTCTTAGAGATCACCTCGCACCTTCCGGGCCAGATAGTATTCAAAAGCCCCTTCTTTAGCGCAATGTCAGGGATATTAATCCCTAATTCTTGCAACGCCTCAATAACCCCTATCGCCACATTAGCGTTTATCCGCTGATGCTCACCGATAAGTCTTATTTTTAAATCTTTGTGCTCACCAGGATTAACCTCATGCAGCCTTGCCGCTACTTCTTTACATTTATTGCAGATCACATCTAGGGCCTCTTTCTGTTGGGGAGCAGAAATAACAGACAGGGAACGAAACTTATAATGTGAAGTACGGTGAGTTTTAATGATCCCGGCTTTTTCCGTTGCAATCTCTCTCAAAGAGCTGCCTAATTTTTGTGTATGCTCATAGCTGATAGGAGTTATCGCGCAGACCAAAGGATTACACACATTAGTCGCATCCAGCCTGCCGCCAAGGCCGGTTTCTAAAACTGCAAAGTCGGCTTTCTTTTCCTTAAAGTATTGAAAGGCTAATGCCGTATAAACTTCAAAAAAAGTAAGCGGTCCGTATTTGGAATCTTTATTATAGTTGTCTATAACGGGCCTTAGCCTTGCGGCCAGCTTAACCATTTCCTTCCTGGAAATCATCCCCTCAAAATCGTCTCCCACCTTAGAGCCCCAACCTTTACACACCTCGTAGGTGTGTTTATGCACACCTACGAGGTGTGCAGGGTTGCGCGTAGGATTGAGAATCCTTATGCGCTCGCGGAAATCAGACAAGTGCGGCGAAGTATATAATCCCACCTTGTATCCAGCCTCGCGCAATATATAAGCGATAAAGGCGCAGGTAGAGCCCTTGCCTTTTGAGCCGGCAACATGAATACAACGCAGGCTATCCTGAGGATTGCCGATAATAGACAAAAAATCTCTGACGCGTTCCAGCTTCAGAGATTGTTTATACGGATATTCCGGGATCTTTTCGTAGTTGATAAAAGATTCCAGGTAACTGACAGCTTCTCTGTAATTCATATCCGTTTTCCGGTTAACGGATCAATGCCTAAAATGCCTGATTCCGGTCATGACCATGGCGATTTTATGCTTATCAGCCATTTTAATGATGGCCTCATCAGCGATGGAGCCGCCCGGCTGGATTATGGCTTTGATTTTATATTTAGCAGCGAGCTGTATCGCATCCTCCTTGGGAAAGAACGCATCAGAAGCCATCACAGAACCAATACCTAATTTTCCTGCCTTTTTAGTAGAGATAAAAACTGAATCCACTCTAGACATCTGACCCGCGCCAACACCTACGGTCTTCCTACCGCGCACTAAAATTATCGCGTTTGACTTTACATGCTTTGCCACCTTCCAGGCAAAGATCAAACTCTCCATTTCCTTCTTGGTAGGCTTCTTTTTAGTCACCACTTTCAACGCCTTCTCATCAAGAGTCAATAAATCCTTATCCTGCAAAAGCAAGCCGCCGCTTACGCGCTTAAAATCCAATTCGGCAATAGGCTCCAGATTATAAGACTCAAGCAAACGCAGGTTTTTCTTTTCTTTAAAAAGCTCCAGGGCCTCTTTGTCAAAACCCGGGGCAATAATGCATTCAAGAAAACCGCTCTTAGCCACTAATCTGGCTGTTTTAATATCCATTCTCCTGTTTAGCGCCACGATCCCGCCGAATGCCGAAAGCCTATCGCATTTCCAGGCCTCCAGATACGCCTTATCCAAACTCTTGTCTTCGGCAACACCGCAAGGATTATTATGCTTTACAACCACAGCCGCAGGATCACTGAATTCCTTGACTAACTCAAAAGCCGCATTCAAATCCAGTATATTGTTATAAGATAACTCTTTTCCCTGAAGTTGTTTGAAATTAATTATCCCTTGATTCCTGCCTTTTTCTTTATAAAAGGCCGCCTTCTGATGAGAATTCTCACCGTAGCGCAACTCCTGTATTTTCTCAAAAGAAAAACTTACTTCTTTGGGGAATTTTTCATCTTCTGACTTTGCCTGCCCCGAGCTTATCGAGGGGTAACCTTGTGACAGGTGTTTACTTAGATATTCATATATCGCCGCATCATAGAGGCTCGTCCTTTGATAAACCTCGACCCCTAAATCGCGCAATAAACTCTCTGGCAAACTGCCTTTATTCTTGTTCAACTCCTCGATCACCTGCGCGTAGCGCGCGGGATTACAGACCACTGCCACTGACTGATGATTTTTAGCCGCAGAGCGCAGCATCGAGGGCCCGCCGATATCAATATTCTCAATGGCCTCTTCAATGACTACCCCCGGTTTTTGCGTCGTCTTTTCAAACGGGTATAAATTTACCACTACCATATCTATAAGGCCTATGCCATGCTCTTTGACTGTTTTCATGTGCTCCGGATTATTACGTAAAGCCAATAAGCCGCCGTGGATCTTCGGGTGCAAAGTCTTTACGCGGCCGTCGAGCATCTCGGGAAAACCGGTATGTTCAGACACTTCCTTTACCGGAATATTGTTTTCACGCAATATTTTGGCTGTCCCTCCGGTAGAGAGGATCTCCACCCCAAACTTATTCAATGCTTTGCCTAATTCCAAAATCCCGGTTTTATCCGACACGCTGATTAAAGCCCGCTTGATCTTGACCATCATCTTCCTCCTATAAAACAAGGGGGCGTTTCTATGGTTTCTACCATTGTTTAAAAACAGTAGAAACGTCCCCTTGCTTCACAATTTATTTATTAAACCTGAACGTAGTTATATCACAATCCTGCATCTTGTAATCTTTTTGCTCAAGGCGCATTTTACCCGCCTGTTTTGCGCGGCTCTCGCCCCCCTGCTGTAAAAAATCCTCTAAGCTGATAATCTCGGCGCGAATAAAACCCTGTTGAATATCCGAATGGATCACACCGGCAGCTTCCCAGGCAGAAGTCCCTTTTTTTATCAGCCAGGCACGGGTCTCTTTTTCTCCTGTAGTAAAAAAGCTGATGTAGTTGGCATCTTTAAGCGTTCTTGCCAACAAGGCATTTGTATCCTCTAATTCAGCTGCCTCAACACTAACAACCGCTTTATTAGTCAACAAGCCATAAACCGTCATCAGCTTCTTTTCTTCTTCGGAGAAACTTTGATTAAAAATCAACTGTTCTTTTTCCAAAATCGCTTTTAATTTGACAAGCAGGGCTTTCTCATTTTCGCTTTCGGAGCGGGAAAGCCGCGTTTCCACAAACTCCAGGTCTTTTAAGATCAAATCCGCAGCAGAATTCTTATTTACAATTATAGCGTCGGCATCCAAGGCGCTATCTTCTCCTACCAGTTCGACCTGGATGTAGGTCTTCTTTTTTGCCTTTGTGATTTGATCTACCTGGTCCAACCGGGCATCCTTAATATTATGTTTTCCCAAAGACAGTTCGGCAACGCCAAAAATACTTATCTTCACTCAGCACTTCCTTTCTATTTTATTCCTCGTGTTTTTTGGTAGCCAGATATGCGCTGATAATCGGTGCAGTTATCTTATGCGGGACCTCTGCATAATGAGAGAAACGCATAATATACATACCCCTTCCTCCGGTGATTGAGCGCAGATCGCTGGCATATTTAAACATTTCTGCCAATGGCACCTGCGCCTTGACGATCTGAGACTTGCCTTTTATATCCATACCCATCACGTGCCCCCGGCGGGAATTGATATCTCCGGAAATCGACCCAAGCGCGTCTTCCGGAATAGTAACCTCCACATCCATAATCGGTTCTAACAGCACCGGCCCAGCCTCGCTGACTGCTTTTCTTAAAGCCATAGCCCCTGCAATCTGAAAGGCCATATCCGAAGAATCCACATCATGGTAGGAGCCATCGACTAACCTCACCCTTATATCCTCTATCGGATAACCTGCAACAGCTCCTTCGCCTGCAGCCTGACGCACCCCTTTCTCAACAGAAGGAATAAAATTACGCGGGATCGCTCCTCCAAAGATCTTATCCACAAATTCAAGGCCCTTGCCTCTTTCAAGCGGCTCGACCTCTATCCAGCAATCGCCATATTGCCCGCGTCCTCCTGACTGACGCTTGAATTTACCCTGGACCTTTACGGACTTAGTGATAGTTTCCTTGTATGAAACCTTCGGCGTGCCAAGCTCAACGGAAACATTGAATCTCTTTTTCAATCGCCCGACCATAACCGCAAGGTGAACATCACCCAACCCGGAGATGATCAATTCTTTTGTAACGGGGTCGTGCATAACTTGAAAAGTCGGATCCTCCGCGGCTAACTTATGCAGAGCGTCAGAGATCTTCTCTTCGTCTTCGCGTGACTTTGGTTTTACAGAAGCTGACATTGCCGTTTCGGGAAACTGTATTAAAGGAAATAAGAATTGCTCCTTGTCCAAACTTAAAGAATCAGACAGGGTAGTTTCTTTAAGTTTGGCTAAAGCCACGATGTCCCCGCAGGAAGCGCCCTCAACCGCACGCTGCTCCTTGCCCTGCAAAAGATAGACCTGCCCGATTCTTTCTTTGGTTTTCTTATTCACATTGTAAAAACCGGTGTTTGAAGCAAGGGTGCCGGAAAAAACGCGCAGCAAGGTCAGCTGCCCAACATAGGGGTCAGAGATATTCTTGAAAACAAAGGCTGAAAACGGAGTAGTATCGCTAAAAACGATATCTTTTTTAGTTTCTGGCTTTGCGGGATCGCTTGCTTCTACTTTTGCTCGTTCAGCAGGATTAGGCAAATATTTAACAATTGCCTCAAGTAATTCAGGTATGCCTTTATCGGTAGCGGCAGAACCGGCTACAACCGGAAAAACTTTGCGCTTAATAACAGCTTGGGTTAACGCATTGCTTAATTCTTCAGGGGTAAGCTGCACTCCCTCAAGATACTTCTCAAGCAGTTTATCATCGCTTTCAGCGATTGCCTCTACCAAATCCGGGTCTTGAAGGGAATCTATTATCGCGGCTGTCCTTGTAAGCTGTTCTTTTATGGCTGCCAAAGTCTTGTTTACGTCTGTATTTTCCTTATCCAACTTATTTATAAAAAATACACATGGGATATTCGCCTCTTCCAAAATCTGCCATGCCCTCTCTGTGCCTACCTCAACACCGGAAGAAGCATCAACAACAATAACCGCTCCATCAACCGCCCGGACCCCAGAAATCACTTCTCCGAAAAAATCAGCGTAGCCGGGAGTATCCAGGATCTGTATGCGAGTGCCTTTGTATTCGCAATATAACATGCTCAAATTAATAGAGTTTTTTCTCTCTATTTCATCGAAGCTGTAATCACTGACCGTGTTGCCTTCGATTATTGTGCCTTTACGGGTAGTTGCTTTACATTGGTAGAGCAGGGCTTCTGCGAGGGTAGTCTTACCAGAGTGGGCATGCCCCAAAAGAATAAAATTGCGCTTATCCTTAATATCCATGATGGGCTCCTTTCACGTTAGACAGGAATTTCATACTTTCGCGGCCTTTAAACCAACACCCTCTACACGGATGAAACTTGGCCGCTCAAGTATTCCGCCTTGAGGAACCCCAAGCCTTAGCCCGGGGCGGGGCTTCATTATATAATAGCGCTAAAGAAGGGTCAAGGGATAAAAGGAGAGCTTACCAGCTATACCTTAATAATACAGAGGGGCCGTAAATCTTGCTATTGACGTTGCGGATAATATCCAGATCATTATAGACATCACCCGGCTGATTTCCGGATTCAGTGAGGCTTTTTTGCATACAGGATAGGTAATTAAAACCAATGCCGGCGGACAAATTAGGGGTAAAATTATATGTCGTCTCGAGGCCGACATCAATGCCCCTGCCAGTGCCCTTTGCGCTGTTATGCTCAAAGGCATAATCCCTTAAATTCCACCAGCCATAGCCTTTTGTGGTAAGCCAGGCATAGGCGAAGCTTAAACGAGTCGTCACCTTGCCGGCAGAACCCTTCAGGCGAAACCCAAGCCTCGGGCCTTTGTATTTGACTTTGTAAAATGAATCTAACCCTCCAATAGCCTTGTTCGTCGGGACCCAATACTCCATCGTATCTACCAGTTCATTCATACGGTATCGTCCTTTTTGCTGCTGGTATCCGCCGAAGATATCGCAGATAAAATCATCCACCCTTAAAAAATTCAGGAAATCTCTAAGAGCAGGATCAGACTTTGCCTTTTGGCTTTCAAGATCAAACAGGGTAAGGTAAAGATTAAGGTCGTAAAACTGCACTTCGGGGCTCAAACGAGACTGGGATTCCCACCAAACATATTCTGTTGAAACAGAGCTATCCCAATCCGTATCTGTAGAAGTCACTTTCCTGAAATTACTGCTTCCGAATTTACCGCCAATGGATACGCGCGGCGAGACCCTAAGCTCTCCTTTAAAGACATTGACATTACCCCTGTGCGGATAAAGCAGTTTTGTGATCCTGTTGCCCTGAGAATCTACAACCTCAAATGTCTGCTGGCCGTGCACGTTGAACATGTATTCAAAAACCAGTTCAATTACTACGCTGCGCAGAGCATCTTCCATGGCCCGCGCTCTCTCTCCGGGAAAATCCGCGTTAAGCTGTTCGTTGACATCCATATAGCCATCGTCTTCTTCATAGTAACCCGGCTCTTCAAAAGCAGCTAATTCTCTGGTGATTATTTCGTTTCTATTATGGGAATTACGGAATATTTGGGCGAATAGGATGGTAGGGGTGAACAGTACTACTATAAAAGCGCAGATGATCTTTTTTTGCATCTTAAGCCCCTTGATCTCTAGGAGCTTCATTCAAGATAAGTGTAGATCTTGCCTTTATAATTTCTAAGGACGTATTTTCCTTTTGCCTGGGATAAGATATAATTCGGACCGACGGGAATCTTACCTCCGCCTCCCGGTCCGTCAATAACGTAAGTAGGCACAGCATACCCGGAAGTATGGCCGCGCAGCTTCTCTACAATATTAATACCCACGGCAACAGGAGTCCTGAAATGCTGCGTCCCTCTTACGGGATCGCACTGATAAATATAATAGGGTCTGACCCTGATCTGCAAAAGTTCCTGCATAAGTTTTTTCATGATATAGGGCCTGTCATTTAGGCCTTTTAGAAGCACAGTCTGGCTGCCCAAGGGAATACCAGAGTCAGAAAGCATATCACAGGCAATCTTACAACGCTTGGCTATCTCCTTAGGGTGGTTAAAATGGATGCTCATCCAAATCGGAGAATATTTTTTAAGCATATTAGTCAATTTCTCGGTAATACGCTGGGGTAAAGTGACCGGGACGCGCGTTCCTATGCGCAAGAATTCTACGTGAGAAATGGCGCGGATCCTTGAAACAATGCTTTCAATCTCCTCGTCCTCCATGATCAAGGGGTCGCCTCCAGAAATAAGCACATCACGCACTTTTCTATTTGACTTAATGTATTCTATAGCGGCATCAAACCTTGAAACCGAATCTGCATCTTGATGCTCGTGTTCACCGACAAGGCGCCTTCTGGTGCAGTGACGGCAATACATCGCGCAATGCTCCGTAGCAAGCAACAAAACCCTATCCGGATACCTGTGCACCAAATGCGGCGCGGGAGAATCCCTATCCTCTGCGCAAGGGTCGGTCATTTCATGCGGAGACACTGCCGACTCTGATGCCACAGGTACAGCCTGACGCCTAATCGGGCAATTCGGATCATCAGGATCTATCAACGTCGCCCAATAAGGAGTGATCGCTATAGACAATCTTCCCTTGGCCTTATCTATGCCCTTCTCCTCCTCAGGAGTCAATTTTATAATCTGGGCCAGCTCTTCTTTTGTCCTGATCCTATGTTTTAACTGCCAATGCCAATCCTCCCAATCCAGGGGATTTACATCTTTATAAAGAGCCAACTGCTGGTAGTCGCGCTGCCTTCTCGACGGACGGATTACATTTAAGAGATCCTGCTGTATCTTCTGATTTTCAACGGCCTGTATATTGCTCAATTAAACCCTGTCCTTTCCGAGGCGCTTTTTATTATGGCCTCAATCAATTCTTCGTATTTCATTCCAGCGGCATAAGCCATTATCGGAAAATTTGACTCCTTCGGGTCAAGACCCGGTAAAGGATTAATCTCTAAAACATAAGGAACATTATTCTTATCGAGACGAATATCCGTACGCGAAATATCAAGGCAGCCGACCGCACGATGCGTCTTTAATACCACATCTTTGACGCGCTCCTCTACCTCTTTATCAAGGCGAGCCGGGCAATGAAATACCGGCACAAGGCCTAATGCAGTATTACCCTGATATTCCTTCATGCGCCAGGAATAAAAATATTCTCCGCTCTGTTTGCAATTCTCAAAATCGATCTCTAATATAGGGAGAGTTTTACATTTACCGTTTTCCAAAACGCCAACAGTCAATTCTTTGCCCTCAATAAATTCTTCAACCAGGGCTTGCTGATTGTATAATTTAATTGTTTCTTTGACGACCTGCAAAAGGTCGGCTTTGTTGGTTACTACATTATGTTTATTGATACCTTTGGCTGAACCTTCGCAATTCGGCTTGACGATCAAAGGAAACTTCAAATCGATATCCATTTCTTCACTTCCTTTAGAAAAAACCTGGAAATTGGGCGTGGGGATATTCTCTGCTTTTAATATTTTCTTGGTAAGCGCTTTATTTAAGGCGAGGGCGAGAGAAAATGAACTCGATCCGGTGTAAGGGATATTAAGATAATCGAGCACCGCCGGGACTTCTGACTCACGAAACCTGCCGTGTTTTCCTTCGGCGATGTTAAAGACCATATCAACGGGGTTCTTTTTAAAATAAGTGAATAGATCGGACTTACTGACATTAACCCCTAAGACCTGGTGACCGATCTTGCCGATAGCAGAGGTTATTGAATTTACCGTAGCCTCTGAATCAAATTCAGAAAAATAATCCGGAGGTTTACTCTCGTCTTTTTCTTTTAAGTTATAGGTCAGGGCGATCTTCACTTTTAATTAAGGCTGTGCCTGATTAAGGCGCTTTTTAAGATCCTGCCGATAATCTCATTATAGGTGATACCAATATTTTCCGCGACTAATTTAAAGACGTCCTCTGTCGATAAAGAAGGCAGAGGGTTGATCTCTAAAACATAAGGATTGCCTTCGCTGTCTACTCTAAAATCCACCCGCCCGAAATCGCGGCATTCAACAGCTTTGTATGTCTTTACTGCTATTTCAGAAAGCTTTTTAGTCAACTCCTGGCTGATCTTAGCAGGACACACATACTCAAGCCTGTCAGATGTGATCCTCGCAAAAGTATAAAATTTATCCTGAAGTTTAAGCCTGCCGTCAATTTTTATCTGCACCACAGGCATTGCTTCAGGAGGGTCATTGCCCACTATTGCCACAGTAAACTCCTGTCCGGAAATAAACTCTTCTACCAAGGCCGGCTGCTTGTAAGTGTCGACTATGTATTCTACCTGTTTTTTGAGCTCATCAAAGTTCTGCACGCGTGAATTCTCGCTCAAACCCTTTGAAGAACCCTCAAAACGGGGTTTTACTATCATAGGGAATTTGCAATGATCGGTATTTATTAAATCCGCGCTATTGCTTATTTCAAAGAATCTTGGCGTGGGGATCTTATCGGCGATAAATATTTTCTTGGCCATGACCTTATCGAGCGTTAACCCCAAGGTCAGAGCATCAGCACCGACAAAAGGAACCCCCGCCATCTCAAGCACGATTGGAACTTGAGATTCACGGTTTCTTCCGACTAAACCTTCAGAAATATTAAATACGATATCTACGCCAAGATTATCGATCTT
>JAHJJA010000050.1 GCA_018822885.1 Candidatus Omnitrophota bacterium | reverse complement strand
TTAATTTCTTGCAAAACCATCGCGATTATTTCTTCTTTCATGACCTCGTAATCCTTTTCTCCAAACTTAATAATAAAATCATGCCATAAGTTATAATTAGCGGGTAGCCAAACAAGATTTAGAACATAAATATCTTGATTTCCAGTTGATGAGAAATCGTTTGCAGTGTTTATGCTTACTGAAAATACAGGTTTTGAATATAAGTTACAATCAACCTTAAGTAATTGCTTAATTTTTAACTCAAGATCAATAATAAAAGGTAGGGCTATTGTCCCTGTTGATAAATAATCTTCACCTATATCTGCCTCTACAAAAAAATGTATTTGAATTGCCGAACACGACAATTTTGAGTTCGTAACTTTTTTTAGGAAACGACTAGGAAAGACATCTTTATCTATTAAGTTTAAAAAGGTTTTTTTGCTATCAATATTAGAAATTATTTTTTTTCCTGTGTAAGTGTTGTTCTTCGAGTCTTTTACAGCACAAGCTTTATGGCCCCGATTTAAGATTATTTTCTCTACTTGCGTTTTGTATAATAATTTCCCACCTAATTTCGCAAAATTTGTAGCTAATACTTCTGATATTTTACCAAATCCCCCTTTTACAAAATAGCTCTTTTCTTTATGGTATGCGCCAATCAAACAAAACATATATAGTGCGGAAACCTTATTCATCTCTAAACCTAGGTATGGCCAACCAACAGAAATAACTCGCTTTAGCTCTGCATTTTCGGTAAATTTGGATAAAAATTCACCAAAAGTAAGATTTCTGTATTTAAAAAGCTTGGGGAATAAAAACGGGTAGAAAAACAGAAGAAAGTTTGAAGGATTATAATAAGTATTTAGGATCTCTTTATCCCAGGTTTCACCTATTTCATTAAAGATTCTCTTTATATTCGCGCTCTCATTAGGAAATTTCGTTATAAGCTCTCTTGTGTATTTTTCTGGGTCAGCATAACATAAAATAGGATTATTTATTTCTTCGGTTACATAGACAAAACTTTTCTCAAGCTCCCTGAATTCAATTTGCTCATATACCCCTATATAATCGAATATTTTTCTAAGGAAAGCTCCCTGCTTAATTGCGCATAGAGAATGACAAATATCTATCGGATAACCATTTCTATAGAAAGTCGTAACTGCCCCTCCCGGCACGCTGTTTTTCTCCAGAATCAATACTTTCATGCCGTTCTTTGCAAGGATATTACCGGTCGTAAGGCCGCCAATCCCAGCCCCGATAATTATCGCGTCATAGTCGTAATTTTCGCTCATGCTACACTTTCCTTAGTAAATAAATTTATGCTTTTGATATGTAACACTTTACAAAAGCGCGACAGGGTTGTCAATGTAATATTCTTCTTACCTTCTTCGATCTTTGAGATATCCGGCTGCTTGATTCCGGACAAAAGCGACAAATCCCTTTGGCTTAATCCGTTACTAATCCTTGCCTGTCTGATTTGCTCTCCTACACCCTTAAATAAATCAGAAATTCCTCCTTTAGGGCTAATCTTCCTGCCTTTCTTTTCCTGAGCAAGCTGTTCATATATCGTTTCCCACCAGTCTCTAAACTCGGACTTCCTGGCCACCTTTAACCAGTATGTTCTTATTAATGGCCAAGATTTGATAAAATCCTCTTTAGATATTACCGAAAATACTAATTTAGGCTGGTCGCAACGAGATAAAAAAGTTACCATGCGCTGGCTAAACTTAGGATTTTCAGCTGATTTTAGAATTTCTTTAGTATCTTTAAGCGCCTTTTCATTTAAATCCCAAAAATATTTCTCTATCTTCATTATCCAACCACCTCTTTCATAAACTCTTTAATTTCATTTTCTAAATACATGATCATTTCATGGGCGTTAAATTTCTTGTCGTAAATATCCAAATCCAGTAAAGACAGTTTGGTTTCCTGTCTTGAAAAGGTTCGATACCAGTGAATCATCCCGCGTTGAAGATTACCCGGTATTTCCTTTAAGTATAAGTGTAAGGGCATTATTTTTTTAGATAACACATAGACATCAAAAACATCTCTTGCGGCTTGTCTGCCATGCATGGTTTGCCTGCCGATATCATCAGTTTGAATACGATTGCCGGCCATGGCCATTATTTTCATAAGATAAATATTCTTAGCGCTATAAACCCTTACTCCTCTGATCCTGCTGATTTCTGGATTTTTAAACAGAACATCTTCAGCAAAATCAATTTTTAAGGGTCTTTGTGAACCCTTGACTTTAATTGTGTAGAATTTTACTTTTGCTCTATCCGGTAAAATAAACTCGGATTCTAATTTGAATTTCTTGCCAAAAGCTTTATCAAAAGCAGTAACTATTTCGGCGATCTCTTTGTTATTGAATCTTGGAGAAAAGAAATCTAGGTCTGCGGAAAAACGGTGTTTAAGGTAATAGAGTTCTAGGGCCGTTCCACCGCAAAGCGCGAAAGTCTTAGCCTTCTTCCCAAATACTTCTAAGGCTTTAAGTTGAGCCAATCTAAGTTCTTTGTTCATTTTAGTTTTCATGATAGATTATATTCTATTAACATTATAGATTATAAGCTATAAAGTGGGGGATGTCAAGGGAAATACAACATTTAGGGTGAAATATAAAGTTAGGGATAGTCCCTATAGTTTGTGAAAAATACAAGCAGAGTTAAAGCCTGCAAAAGCGCAGCAGATTTTCATAACGGTTGTAAGGCGAGCGTCTCTTTGTTCTTTGACGAGCGAAATATTAAAACGCGGGTCGATTTCAGTGGTATTTAGCGTAGGGGGAATAGTATTTTCGTGCAAAGACAATAATAGCGCGGCTGACTCAAGAAGCGCGCTTGAACCGAGATTGTGCCCAAGGTAAGGTTTAAAAGCGGATATTAATGGTTTCTTGGGATTTTTGCCAAAAGTCTCTGTTATGGCTTGCGCCTCGTAATAATCTATTGGCCCGGAACCAACACCATGAGGGCATAAGAATTCAATCTCATCTTTCCTGATCCCGCTCTGCTTAAAGGCCTTATTAATTGCCCTTAAATAAGACCGACCCCCGAGTTCAGGGACGGTTATCTTCCATCCCTCTAAATCAAACCCGCCGCCAAGATACTCGGCGTAAATCCGGGCATTGCGCTTTTTGGCGTGCTCCATATCCTCCAAAACGATCCCAGCTCCGCCGTCACCAAAAACTAAACCACTGCTATTCTTATCAAACGGTTTGATGACTCCGTCTTGCGCATAGATCCCAAGCTCCTTAAACCAGGCGTATTTATAGATTTCAGGATGGTCTGAAGCAGCTATCACAACGGTTTCTGCCTGCCCGTTCTTTATGATCTGGCTTGCCGCTTCATAAGCATATAATCCGGAGGCACAGGCATTATTGATAAATAGAGAATATTCGTGGACATCAAAAACGCGGGCGATATGAAACAAGTCGGCAAATGCCTGAACGTCGTAACCGCTTTTTAAGAATTTGCGGTAAAATTTATCAAAGAAATCTTTTTTTGAAAGCTCGCTCTTCTTTTTGTTGATGAGCATCTCATAGGCAAGCTCACTTACCTTAAAGCCAAAAGGCATGAGGCCGATATTCTCATGCGCGAGGACCAAACCAATCCCATTATTTTCCTGCCTGTAATCTATCTTACTGTCATCAAGGGCTAATTTTACCGCGGCGATCAGGTAGTTAAGGTCGACTATCTCTTCGCCTTCCTTCCAATCCCTGATGTTATCTAATTTTTCCTGATCAAGCCCGAATTTAGTGATGTCAAAACTGTCGACTTTATGAAGAGGAAATTTATCCCAAAGCTCTCCGTCAAGAAAACACTCCTCAATCCCGAGATTTGTCTTCTTGTTAAGAATACCCTTCCAAAAGGCATCCTTGCCGATTCCCGTAGAGGCAATCGGCCCGATTCCTGTAACATTATCAAAAGCGGTTGTCGAAATGGTACTGTTATTCCTGTAAAGAAAATTTCTGGAAATGCTACCGTCAATAATATTCGTTGCATATAAATCAAAATCGCCGTCATTATCGTAATCGGCCC
>JAHJJA010000049.1 GCA_018822885.1 Candidatus Omnitrophota bacterium | reverse complement strand
TCAAGACCCGGTCTTGACTTTCTATCCCAATGTTAAGACCGGGTCTTGACTATGCTTGCATTCTTAATTTCAGTATCGCCGCTTTAGGATCCTTTGCCCCAAAAACATACGAGCCAGCAGCCAAGATATTGGCTCCAGCCTCAACTACCAATGCCGCGGTCTCGCCATTTATACCTCCGTCAACCGCAATATCGCCCTTGAATATGGATCTTAACTCCCTTATCTTAGGCACAGCCTCCGGAATAAAAGCCTGTCCTGAAAAACCTGGGTTGACCGACATCACCAAAACAAAATCCACATCGCCAAGTATATCCTTAATAGTATCCAATGGCGTCCCGGGATTTAAAGAAATCCCGAATTTTACTCCTTTAGACCTTATTTTTGCTCCTATCTCTTTTATCTTTGATTTTGCGATAGTCTCGATATGTAATGTGATCATATCGCTTCCTGCCCCGATAAAATCATCGATAAAACTCTCCGGGTTCTCGATCATAAGATGGACGTCTAAGGGGATAGAAGCAACCTTGCTGATATATTTGACCACGCACGGGCCTATGGTGATATTCGGCACAAAGTGACCGTCCATCACGTCGATATGCAGCATATCGGCTCCTGCCTGCTCGACCTTTTTTATCTCCCGGTCAAGACAGCTGAAATCAGCTGATAAGATCGAAGGGGCGACTTTTATTTTATTCATAAACTACCTCACCCAATCCAGATTATTGTCATTGCGAGGAGAACATTTACCACAACGGTTCGACGAAGCAATCTCTTGACTGCAAACTACCGGTACAGCCCTTTCCTGATTATGTACTTAAAAACAGTTTCCGGCACAAGATACCGGAAAGATTTATCCTCCTTAACGCACCTGCGTATTTCGAATCCGGAGATATCCACCGCCCTGATCGGTATAGTCTGAATATACGAGGGAATACTTTCAAGCGGATAACCCGGGCGCGTAGCAGCGACAAACTTCACCATCTTTATGATCTCCTTTAGATCCTTCCACTCATCCAAATAAGTAAGGAGGTCAGAACCGATGATAAAAAATAAATCGTCCTGCGGGTATGCCTTTTTAAACTCTCTTAGCGTATCAATCGTGTAAGAGCGCCCATTCCTTTTTATTTCAATATCAGACACTGAAAAATATTCATTGCCATTAATCGCGAGATTAGCCATCTCAAATCTCGAAGAAGCTTGAGCTATATCAGAATTATCTTTATGCGGCGGCAGATACGCTGGCACGAAAATTACCTTGTCAAGGCCAAGCTTTTCTCTGGCCTCCTCTGCGAGGATCAAATGCCCGATGTGAATCGGGTTAAATGTACCGCCGAGAATTCCTATTTTCATAATTACGTCCTGACCTGTCCATTCCCGAACACCATATATTTATAAGTCGTCAACTCCTCAAGAGCCATTGGCCCTCGGGCGTGCAGCTTGTCAGTTGAGATCCCGATCTCCGCGCCCAGGCCGAATTGATTACCGTCGGTAAAACGCGTTGAGGCATTGACATAGACGCAGGCTGAATCTACCTGCCTTAGAAACTGCAAAGCGCTGTCATAATTTTCCGTGACGATACTGTCGGAGTGGTGAGAGCCGTAAGAATTTATATGCTCAATAGCTTCATCCACGCTCTCCACTACTTTTACGGAAAGTATCAGATCCAGGTATTCAGTTCGATAATCCTTTTCTGTAGCGTGCTTGATGCCTTTAACGATCTTTTGCGTAATATCGCAGCCCCTTATCTCAACGCCTGCCTCTTTAAAGCGCTTGCACATGTGCGGCAGGAACCTGATAGCAGAATCCTTATGCACCAGCATGCACTCCATGGCATTGCAGACTCCCGGACGCTGGACTTTGGCGTTAAAACAAATCTCCTCTGCCATATTCAGATCCGCATATTCATCGACGTAGACGTGACAGATGCCTTTGTAATGTTTTATTACCGGTATACGCGACACACTCGCCACGCGCTTGATAAGGCCTTCTCCTCCTCGCGGCATAACTAGATCTATGTAATCATCAAGTTTTAAAAGCTCATCCACTGCCTTTCGATCCGGCGTATCAATGATATTGATAATCCCGTCAGGAAGTTTATGTTTCTTTATTGCTCCCGAAAGCGCGTCATAAATGGCTAAGTTAGAGTTTAATGACTCGCTTCCCCCCCGCAAAATCACGCTGTTTCCGGATTTAAAACAAAGCCCTACGCAGTCAGAAGTGACATTCGGACGCGACTCATAAATTATGGCAATCACCCCGATCGGAACGCGCACCTTATGTATCCAGAGCCCATTCGGCCTTCTCCATACACTGATCACACCTCCGACCGGGTCAGGCAGCTGGGCGACCTCCTCCAAAGACTCGCTCATCTCTTTGATACGCTTATCACTCAAAGTAAGACGGTCAATAAAAGCCTTTGATTGCTTTAGGCACCTGGCCGCGGCAAGATCCTTCTTATTCGCCTTGATGATCTTTGCCTTATTTTCTATCAGGCCAAAAGCCATATCCCTGATGACCTCATTTTTCAGGCTTGAAGAAATATTCATCATCCGTCTTGAGGCGTTTTGCGCTGTTTTTGCGATTTGTATTAATTGCTGTTTTAGGCCCATATCACAATATTATCTCTATGTATGATCTCTTTCTCAAAACGGCTACCCTTGACCTTATCAAGCTCTTTAGAAGAGATCGTGACTTTTCCCCGGGCAAACTCTTCATGATGACTAGCCCTTATACCCGCAATATCGCCGGCGTTAAAATCCCCCTCGACCCCTAAAACGCCAACGCTCAAAAGGCTTTTCTTATTAAGCAAAGCCTTTCTTGCCCCGTCATCTACAATGATCCTGCCTTTTGGTTTAGCCGAAAAAGCGATCCAGCGTTTGCGCGCGGCAAGCGAAACGCCTTTAGGTAAAAATAACGTCCCTTCAAACCCCGGCTCCCTTACCCCTGAAACGATAATGCCCTTTTTTCTTCCGTTAGAGATGACACATGGGATCCCTGAATCCGTGACAATGCGCGCGGCATCCAGCTTAGTGATCATACCTCCGACACAGGTTTTCTTGCGGCTCGTGCTAGCTAAAGATTTTACCTGCGCGGTTATTCCGTCGACGATCTTAATTACCTGTTTTTGCTTATCAAGCAACCCATCCACATCTGAAAGCATGATCAAAAGATCAGCTCCCACAAGAGTAGCGACCAAAGCAGACAGCCGGTCATTATCGCCAAATTTTATCTCCTCTGTTGAGACCGTATCATTCTCATTTATTACCGGGATGCTTTTTAATTTTAAAAGTGTGGCCAGCGTGTTCTTGGCATTAAGATAGCGCTTGCGGTCGCTAAAATCCTCCCAGGTAAGAAGCACCTGCGCGCAGGTAAGGCCTTTTTGCTTAAAAAACTTTCGATACGCATCCATCAACTCATGCTGGCCTACGGCAGCAGCCGCCTGCAGGAACGAAAGTTCTTTTGGACGCTCTGACAATTTTAAAACAGACATCCCAAGGGCTATAGCGCCCGAGGAAACAATGATTATTTCTTTTCCTTCTTTTACCAGGTCAGCAATCTGCTCGGTAATTGAACTTACAACTTCGGCGTCAAGCTCATGGTCCGAAGAATACAGGAGGCTTGAGCCTATCTTTATGACTACCCTCTTATAATTTTGTGTTGACTGCTTCAATGAGCTCCTCCAAACCTTCCTTTTTCAAAGCCGAAATTGGATAAACCTTCTTTTTAATTGCCTTTTTGAAACGCGTAAGATTCTTCTTTGCCCCCTCAAGATCCATTTTATTAGCGGCAATGATCTGGGGTTTTTTATAGACTTCCTTGCTGTAAGATTTTAGTTCCTCGTTTATAGTCCTGTAATCCTCTATCGGATCACGGCCTTCAAAACCTGCCATGTCAATCAAATGAAGCAGTATCTTAGTGCGCTCGACATGCCTTAAAAACTTATCCCCCAAGCCCCTGCCTTGAGATGAACCCTCTATTAACCCGGGGATATCCGCGATAACAAAACTCTTATCTCCTACGTATACTACTCCCAGCGCCGGGACCTTAGTAGTAAAAGGATACGCGGCGACTTTGGGATGGGCGTTAGAAATATTTGAGATCAAAGTCGACTTGCCTGCATTAGGAAAACCAACCACCCCTACCGAGGCAATAAGCTTAAGGTCCAGTAAAATATTTTTCTCTTCACCCACAGCGCCGATAGTAGCCGGGCGCCTTGGTTTATTGCCCAAGCCGCCTTTGCCGCCGATCGCCACGATAACTTCTTCGCCGTCTTTATCCAGATCACGCAAGGCGCACTCCGCGTCAATATCCCTGACTATCGTGCCGCAGGGCACGCGAATAATTATAGCCTCGGCGTTTCTACCCTTCTTTTTATTGCTTGAGCCGTGGCCTCCGTGCTTTCCGTAGAAATGACGGTTATAATGATAATCTAAAAGGGTATAAAGATTCCTGTCAGCCCTGATAACAATATCAGCGCCTCTTCCCCCGTCGCCGCCGTCAGGAACCCCATAACGCGTATATTTATCGCGGTACAGGCTCTGACACCCTTTGCCGCCGTCGCCGGCTTTTACGTAGATTTTTGCCTGATCAATAAACACTTTTATCTAAAGCGCAATGTCCTTGATCCTGATACTGGTAAGCTTCTTACGGTGCCCGACTTTTCTATCTTTGGCTTTGCGGCGAATATATTTATAGGCCACAGTTTTAGCCCCTTTAAGCTGGTTTAAAACCTCTGCCTTGACCTTGGCGTCCTTTAAATAAGGCTGGCCCACCTCGATTTTTTCATCTTTGGCTGCCAAAAGCACCTTATCCAGCACGAGTTCTTCGCCAGGCTCTGCCTTAAGCTTTTCAACCTCAATAATATCATCCTTTTTTACGCTATACTGCTTTCCCCCAACTTCAACTATTGCATACATTTTCATCGCTCCTTCCACACGAGTGGACCCCAATCCATCCGATAGGATTGGGGGTTAACATAAACAAAATAAGAATAATTAGTATACACGATTAAAACGGCAGGGTCAAGAGATTTTAACCATTCACACACCTCGTAGGTGTGCAAAGGTAAATTAGGAGATTTTCACTTCTTCCATATGCGCGGAAGGGTTAGAAATCAGGTTGATATCCACCTTGAATTTGGTCTCTATGGCCTTTAATCCATCTTTATTCTTCAAAATCTCATCAATAACAACAGGCGCAAGCACCATATTCGCCTGTTTCAGGGTTTTACCCTTTAAAAACCTCTTTAATTCCTTTAGCGCAAAGATAGCGGTAGTCACAGGAGAACGCACCTTACCCCTGCCTTGACAATATGGACAAGGCTGATAAGAGAGCATCTGCACGGTTTTATGTATGCGCTCGCGCGTCATCTCAACTACGCCGAACTTTGAGATCCCGATGATATCGTATTTTGCCCTGTCCTGGCTTAGCGCCTTTTTTAAAATACTTAAAATCTCTCGGCGATGCCCCTCCTTACCCATATCAATAAAGTCTATAACGATGATTCCGCCTAAGTCGCGCAAAATCAACTGCCGAGCAACCTCATGCGCTGCCTCGCAATTCACTTTAAAAGCCGCCTCCTCTTGGCCTAAATTCTTTTTAAAACCTCCGCTATTGACATCGATAACTACAAGCCCCTCTGTCGGCTCTATTACCAGATAGGCCTTGGATTTCAGGTAAACATGGCTTTCATTGATCCTGTTGATCTGCTTCTCGATATCCTTATCGGTAAATAGATCATCCCCTTTGTAAAGCTCGACCTTCCTGGTAAGATAACTCAAGAAAGTAAGCATAAAGCGGCGTATGCGGTAAAACTCCGGCTTTGAATCCACAATAAGCTTATGCACATCGTCGGTAAATGAGTCGCGTATCGCCCGAAAGGTAAGGTCATACTCCTCATAGATGACTGCCGGGGCTTTTTTCTGCTCTACTGTCTTTTCAAGGCGCTTCCAGAGCTTATAGAGAAACTGCGCGTCCCTCTGCAGCTCCTGCTTTGATTTGCCGCTGGCCGCGGTTCGCACAATAAAGCCGACTTCTTTCGGCAGAGTCATCTCCTGAAATACCGCGCGCAGCCTCCTGCGCTCTTCATCATCCTCGATCCTGCGCGATACACCTACCTGCTTTTCAAGCGGCATAAGCACTAAATATCTTCCAGCTAAGCCAATCTGACAGGAAAGCCTGGGGCCCTTTGTGCCAAAGGACTCTTTGACAACCTGCACCAGGACTTCCTGGCCTTTCTTAATCTCTTTAGGCTTCGTAGGTTGAGGCGCATCCGCGGATTCATAAGCTGATTCGATCTCTGACAAATAAAGAAATCCTTTTTTAAGCAGGCCAATATCCACAAACGCCGCCCCTATCGAAGGTAAAACCGCCTCGATCCTTCCCTTGTAAATATTCCCCACAATAGTCTTATCCTGCGGCCGCTCGATATAAAACTCCTCCAGCTTACCGTCGGAAACTACCGCTACCCTCTTCTCTGCCGAATCTACATTAATTAATATTTCCTTTGACATTTTTTATCACAATCCCTTCCGGCAATTGTTTCTGCAATTGCTCTTTAAATTTATCAAGGCCGATCCTCTCGGCCAAAACTATCGTACCCTCTTCGCTTTCACTTTCAATGCCAAGCTTAAGTGCGCGCTTAAGGCTTAGCTTCGGATGCGGGTTAAAACCCTCGGTTATTTTCACCGGGATCTCTGCCCTGCGCAATGCCCGCTGAAAAAGGCGCATCAGGTCAAGATGAGAAATATATTTCATCTGGCCCTGCTTTGTGAATTCCCAATCAATTCTGTACATTGTCCCCGCACTCTTCGGAGGCAAACAGGTTGCCGGTGGCGACACTATAGCTGATCCTCCCGGTAAGATCACACTTTAGAGGCTCGGCCTGGCAGATGTATCCTGCAGGTTCAAGCTTTGGGCAGGAGTAAACATACCCCTTAAATGGAGCGACGTGGATATAATCCCTATCCAGGTAGGTAGGATTAGTTTTAGTCAGCTCAAAAAGATCAGAAGGGTATTTGCCGTGGTTGTCTTTAGCGTAATTTTCAAGCGCGGCCGCAACAGACTTAAGCGTGACCGAAGCATTCGCCTCATTCTGGCCCATTGTAAACTTGATCAATTTATCTACACCAAAGCGCAGGACAAACGCCAAAACCCCAAGCACGATCATTATCGCAATAAAACTTTTTCCGTTATTTTTCATGTGGCATAACTCTGACTGTTAAGACCCGGTCTTGACTTTCTATCCCAATGTTAAGACCGGGTCTTGGCCTCTATGAATTAAGTATCGTGTCCCCGGAATTGCTCCTTATTATTTTAATTTTTCACACAGATGTAAACAGCCTTTGAGAAAAAGACTTCCTCAAATGAAATTTTGGAATAACCAGAGGGACAAGAAAACCTAGGATCATAAGTCTTGTTGCAATAAAAAACAGGTTCACTTTCGCCTTGCATTCTTAAACCGCACCACGTTCCTGGCATTACCCCTCCCCCAGCTGCACTATCCCATCCGCTGCCATTATAAGTTTCAAGCCCGTTTGTCTCACTGTTATAAACTAACGCGCCTTCTTTCGCAGGCTCCGCAGCTGCAGTACTTGCAATCGCATTGCGCTGAGCCGTAGTCACTCTCGGAGGATAAAACGCCGTAGTTGTGGAATGAACATCTAATGCCCCCAGAGGTGCGGTGGTGCCGATGCCTATGTTACCAGTGACTCCGTCTAAATAAAGCTCCGCTGACTCGGAATCAAGTTTTAAATATTGGACGCTGCCATCATCACTCTTTCTTGCCCCTACAATAGACCCAGCTAGCCCTCCATTTCTATCCAAAAAGCGTATTACGTTGCCATCAGTATCATGGATAGAATTATTATTCTTTAAAACAATTCTTGTGCCTGCCGGCTGATTACTTTCAAATAAAGCAACATTCAAATTCGAATCAATAGCATCGTCGTTATATACATGTAAATTAGCCGTAGGCCCCTCTGTGCCAATACCAACCCTGATACTGGGTGTGTCATCGGTGTTAGGATCATCATCCCCAGGCATAAAAGAAACCAAACTGATCATATCATTTTCACCGATTATATTAATGAAATTCGGCAAGGCATTCAAATCCATGTATACATTGCCTAATCCAATCCTGTTCCCGTTCGGATTTTGACTAAAGTAAAGCCCGCCAACCTCCCCGCCGCCAGAAAACTCCGCCCTCTTATAATCTAATCCTCCTGGCGTGGCTACATAGCCGCCCATAGTAGCCAATATAGCATCATTTGCATCTAATATCCTAACAAGGCTTAAGTTTTTCATACTAGATGTGCCAGCCATATTAAGGATCCTCCCTGAATTCTTCAAAAAAATAGTAGAATTAAACCTTTCAAGAAATTGTGCCGAAGCCGCATCGCCGATAGACTCCAAAAACAATCCACCAGTAGGAACGCCATCTACACCTGTATCAGGCAAATTTCT
>JAHJJA010000048.1 GCA_018822885.1 Candidatus Omnitrophota bacterium | reverse complement strand
TTTGAGACCGCCGAAATAAATTACCAGAAAACGCTTATCTTGGCTCCGCACAGCCTTAAGTGGAAAAAGTACATCTATAATAATTACGGAGTCATGTTTGCCCAACTGGGAGACCCGGAGCAGGCAGAGTTAAGTTTTAATAAGGCCTTAGAGATCGACCCGCAGTATCAACCGGCGATCCTTAATCTGGGTTTGATAACAGATAAGCGTAAGACGCGGCTTGAGTCGCTTGAATATTGGGCAAAGGTCTTTGAGCTTGATAAGCAAAAGCCGAGAGATTTTACGGTATCCATAGAAGAAAAGCAGACTGAAAAGTAAGTTTCGCGCGCCTGTAGCTTTAGTGAGGCCATAACTTATGGAGCGTAAGCGAACATAAGTTATATGGCCGAACTAATCCCGCGCTGTGTGCGCAGAAAATTTCGAAGAAATTTTCAAGTATCTAAGCGCGGGACAGAGTAACTGATTTTGCGCCTGTAGCTCACTTGGATAGAGCATCTGCCTTCTAAGCAGAATGTAGCAGGTTCGATTCCTGCCAGGCGCAAAAAAAAAACTACAAACTAACCATGAAGCGTTTTGTAAAGATCTTAACGATTATAATTCTGCCTTTAGCGATCATTTTTATCTCGGCATATCTCTATCTCGCATTGCAGGGTAAACCGATCGCAGAGAGCAATCTTACAAAGCTTCTCGGCACAAAAGTAAAGATCGATTATTTGGGCCTTATCCCCCCGTGTAATCTGATCATCAAGGATATCAGGATAGAGGGGTTTGGGAAGATCGAGAGTATCTTTATTTCTCCGAGCATCCCTTATTTTGCTTTTGGTAGTATTGCTTTTAATAAGATCGTCATAAATAATCCCGAGTTTGAAATAGAGAGGACTCCTCCTCCGGTAAGCCAGTTTAAGAAGCTCCCGGTCCTTCCTTCGATGGATATGCTGCGAAAACGGCCGTCAAAATCCGGAGAAAAAGGCCCCCTTAATCTGATACTCAAGCGGCTGGTTATCAAGGGAGCTAAGGTCAATTTTATCGACCAGGCAGTCGGGCCAAACGGCGTTAAGATCACTTTAAAAGACGTAAACTTTGAACTTACAAACTTTTATACTTTTCGCGCTCCCGGGGTAGCAAACTTTAAATTAAGCGGGAAGATCCCCTGGAGAGAAGGCAAGATACAGGGCAGGATCGCTCTTAACGGCTGGCTGAATGCTGAAACAAAGGACATGCTGGCTACTTTAAAGATCGAGGATATTGACGGCATCTATCTTTATCCGTATTATTCAAAATGGGTCAATCTTGAGAAGGCGCGCATAGAGAGCGCGGCACTTAATTTCTCCAGCAATATCCATGGTTTTAATAATGA
The DNA here is from genome assembly GCA_018822885.1 of Candidatus Omnitrophota bacterium. Lineage (GTDB taxonomy): Bacteria > Omnitrophota > Gorgyraeia > Gygaellales > Profunditerraquicolaceae > JAHJJA01. The sequence goes on along the minus strand of JAHJJA010000048.1, from coordinate 1,786 downwards.
GGTCGCGGCGCAGTGCCATTTGGAATTGACTAATATCGTGCGCCGCCCGTTAAAAGAAGGCGAAAGCGAAGAGAAGGCTTCCAAGGTCACTAATGCTGTTTTGGATATTTTCCGGACAATGGATCAGGGTAAGATCGTCCTTGATTTTACGGTCAAGACCAAGATGAATAAGCCGGAGTTTGGATTCGGTGATATCCGCATGGCTTTTGAAGATAAGATCACCCAGGCCCGTAACGGCAGAGGTTTTAAGCCGGAGAGCGTCTTTATATTGCCGGCTAAGCTTCTTGAGGGGGGAGTGCGCGGGGCTACTGATTTGACAAAGTCTGTTATCGACGGGACTTTTGCCGTAGGAAACGAGATCAAGAAGGCAGTAGAAGACGCCTTCAAAAAAGAACCTTCGAAGAAATAAATTAAAGATTCTTTGAGATAAATATTGTTTCATGGTGGCTATAGCTCAACTGGTTAGAGCACTTGACTGTGGCTCAAGAGGTTGCGGGTTCGATTCCCGTTAGCCACCCTAAATCATTGCAGCACATAGGGTTACGTAAATAGCTAATTCAGAAAAAAAGGGAGGGATGTTTCTATGTTCGGATTTATCGAAAATAGTAAAACATCCCTATTTTTATTTAAAAGGTACTTTTGAATAATTCTGAGGATATATCACTTAATTCGTAAATAAGTGTTGTGTCCCCGGAATTTTTAGGGAGCGTTTCTAATAAAAGTTATTTTACAATGAGAAGCAGAAAAAATGGAAGGCGTTAGTTCAGAAGTTAAAAAACAAATAGAAGAAGATTCAAGGAACGGTGCTGGGAGTTATTAGAATGAATACTGTAGAGAAATTTATAAGAAAAACATTAAAAGGTGACTCTTTATTTTTTGTTTGCGCTCTGATTTCTCTTACCTTTTTTTGGTTTGTAATCCAATTTATCAAATCAGATAGTCTTAAATTAAACTTAGAAGCAGGGATTATTATTATGGTTTTTACGGTATTGGTTGGAGGAAAACTGTTGAGGATTTGTTATCCGCCTCCTTCCAAAACGATGTCGCGATTCTTAATTCCACAACTTAATTATCATCTTTTTAGCTATCTAAGAGATTTGGGTTTTCTAATGAAATACCAATTTGACAATACAGGATTTAAAGGAATGAGTTCCATAGATTTTAGTACCTACGATATATTTATTAAAAAAAATCTGAAAAGTCTAATGAATCATATCGAGAATAGAAACAATACTAAATACACACGGGCTGAATTACGACAGATGAACAGTATGTTTAGAACATTTTATAATGTAGTAAATGAGTTTACTACTCGTTATGCCAATCATTTAGACGACGGCGTTCTTAATTCGCTATATGAAATACGGCATATATGCGAGTACGGAGATCTCTATACTGCCGCCTTTTCACGAGAAGGAGAACCACCTGATGAATTGGTCTGTATGGCTGAGAATATATCAAATAAACCTATGAGGGATGTTCTAATTCTTATTGAAAATATAATGACGAAAATTGAAGGAAATGCTGTGCTAAAAACTGATCCATTAACTATATGAATTTTAGGAATTAGAGAAAAAATCCTAGACGTTGTACGTAGTTCTCTGAAAATCAATAGGTTATAGAAATAATCTTTTCCTAAAAAAGTCTGTTAGGTTTTGCCTTCTGAATTTTAACGAAGAGGAAGAAAGGCTATTCAGGGATTGCGAGTATCTCCAAGGCAGCGAAGAATTTAAGCGCAGGCTCGTCAAAGAAAACGGCAGATACATTCCTAGAAGAAAAGGAAAGC
>JAHJJA010000047.1 GCA_018822885.1 Candidatus Omnitrophota bacterium | reverse complement strand
TGAGAGAAATTCTCGCTGATAAAACGCCTTGCCTCTTTGGCGTAACCTTGCGCTTTAACAGGATCGCCTAATAAACTTATTATCGCATTGGCCAATCCATCGCTATTAGCCACAGCTACCAACAAACCGCTAACGCCATCCCTGATCAAAGTCTTGATCCCCCCTACATCCGAACCGATAACCGGCACCCCGAAGGCCATCGCCTCCATTAAGGCCAGGCCTAATCCTTCTTTTATAGAGGGCATGACAAATAAATCCATCACCCCCAAAAGCTCTCTCGTATCTAAAGCCTCAGTTATAAAGAATACGTTCTTCTCTATTGCCAAATTTTTAGCTAAGCTTACAAGGGCCTCTTTCTCCTTGCCTTCACCGGCGATCAACAACTGCGCTCGCGGTAATCTCTCCAGGACTTTCTTCATCGCCTTTATTAAATAGGCATGCCCCTTTACATCTGATAAACGCGCGATGATCCCGACCACCGGTCCATCCCCTAACCCCAGTTTTGTTTTTGAGATATTTTTGATATTTGATCCTTGATCTTTGAATTTATCAATATCAATCCCATTATGTATCACCTGGATCTTTTGCTCGTCAACCTTAAAATCATCGACAAGATGCCGTTTGACCTGTTCGCTTATGGCGATGATCTTAGTGCCCCAACAAGGGAACATTCTTCGTAAAAACCTCGGCTTAAAGAATCCATGGCAGGTAAAAATATGTGTTGCCTTTGTCCGCCTTGCCAATATCGCCCCTAAGACCTGTGTCGTCCTGCTATGTGTATGTACGATCTGGATATCTTTTTCCTTAACCAATTTAGATAGGATCCCGGCGCAAAATAGGATTCTCGGATTGATTTCCTTCTTTGTCTTCATAGGGATAGCGACAAATTCTATACCTGCCTGCAAAAAACGCTCCAGGGCATTGCCTCCGCTTGAGGCAAAATAAACTTTATGGCCCTTCTTTCTTAGACCTGCGGCCAAAGTCAGGCAGTAGCTTGTTATGCCTCCGATGTTAAGATGGTTTGTTATAATCAGGATATTCATTGCACCAGTTTATTTACCGCATCAAGCACTTCTTCGGCAGTGATCGTCTTCATGCATTTAGTCGTCTTGCACTTTGATTTATAACAAGGCGAACAGGCAAGCTCTTTTTTGATTAATATAAAATCTTTTGCCGGAGGCATATGCCTGCGGGCGTCAGTCGGGCCGAACAACGCTACAAACGGCGTTCCTACAGCCGCAGCGACATGTAAAGGAGAAGAATCACAAGAGATGTAAACCGCGCATCTTTTAATAAGGCAGGCCAGCTGATTCACGGAAGTCTTAGCGCAGGCATTGATTAATTTCATGCCTTTTACCTGGCCTATCAACTCATTGGCTTCGGTAAGATCCTTTTCTGTCCCGGTAATGACCACCCTCATATCTTGAGAGCCTAATTTCTCACATAGCCTTGCTATTGAATGGACAGGCCAGTTCTTAGTCTTCCATTTGAGGCTGGCAGCTATATTTATGCCCACTATCTTCTGGTGAACGCTAAGCCACTCTGAACTCAAAAACTCATCGATATAACGCTCGTCTTCATCCGAAGGCCAAAGCTCCAAACGCTGATCCTTTAATTCAATACCGAGTAAATTAAGTATCCTGAATTGATGAGGCACAGGCTCCATTGTCGGAGTTTTATTCTTGATGCGTTTGTTCAAAAGAAAACTAAGCTTCCCGTTATCGTAACCAAAACGCTGGGGGCTCATAGTCAGAAATGATAGTATGTGGCTCTTGCGGTTGTTTTGTAAATCGATAACCATATCAAAATTCTCTCTTCTTAAACCCCTGCCCAACCGCAAAAGCCCGCTTAGTCCTTTATCTTTATTCTTAAGGTCCACCACTCTCATCTCATCAATATAAGGGCAGCGCATAATCACATCTTTAGATTCCTCTCCGACAACGAAAGTTATTTTATGATTCCCCGAAAATCTCTGCCTTATGGCGCGCAAGGCAGCTGTAGATAAGATTAAATCCCCCAGAGAACTGAACTTGATTATTAAAATCTTGAGGCTACCCAAAGCCTCTTTATAAACGCTAAGGGTGTTCTTGACCATCAACTCTACGCTATATTGCTCTTTTACTTTTCTGTAAGCGTTTTCCGCCAACGATAGCGCGAAACCTTCATCCCTATAGATCCTTGTAACGGCCTCTGCCATGGCAGCCGGATCCTCCGGCGGGATAAGCAGGCCGTTTTTACCATCTTCGATGATATCCACTACTCCGCCGACCTGCGTAGCCACAACCGGGACTCCGCTTGCCTGCGCCTCAATTATCACCCTGCCAAAAGCCTCGTGAGAAGTAGTAGCTAAAACCAAAAGGTTTAAATGCGACAGTACTGCCGGAATATCGCGCTGCGTACCTAAAAATTCCGTGCAATGCTCAAGGCCCAGGCGTTTAGTCAAAAGTTGCAGCTCCTCTTTATAATTCTGGCGCGACTGCGGCGCGTCTCCGACTATCCATATCTTCAAATTGGGCACAATGCGCGCGACTTTTGCCATTGCCTTTATGAAGTGTCTATGGCCCTTTATAGGAGTGATCCTGCCTATTATGCCGATGTTAAATTCTTCCTTACGCTTATCCTTGAGGCTTGAGTATTTAAATTTTTCCAGGTCCGCGCTGCGCGGCACAAGCCTTATGCGATCATAAGGCACCTTGAAATCATCGATCATGTGACGTCCGATAATATTACTTAAAACAATGACCCGCTTTGCCCATCCCATGGCGAAACTAAAAGGATGCTTTTTATAATATCCGTGACAGGTAGTAATAAAAACGGCGTTCGTGCGCCTGGTCGCCAGATACGCGATCCATGCCGGTACGCGCGAGCGCGCGTGGACAATATCGATTTCTTCTTTACGGATTATATCGACCACCTGCGGCACTAACTTTAGCATCAAAAAAATAGACTTCCTATGCACCGGCAGTTGGTAGTGCTTGCCGCCGACAGCTTCCAGATCCTTAACCAAAACTCCGCCGTTAGAGATGACTACAGCCTTATGAGCGTCTCGCACAAGGTATTTAGCCAGATCCACAGTGCCTGTTTCTACTCCACCGACATTTAATTCAGGTAAAATCTGAAGTATATTCATTAAACAATCCTTCTTAACGCTTGATTGACCACAAGGCTGTCTTTTAAAGGAACGATCTCAGGCTTATTCTGCCAAAGATCCTCGATCGTAGTCTTTAAATCATCCGGGTCACTCAAGCATATATGCCTCTTGTCTGAAAAATGCTTGATAAAACTGCGGTGTTTCGCCCTAAGTCCGGGGGCGTCAAAAACCACGACATATCTATTACTGCTTGAGGCCTCTGAAATCATCGAGATGCTTTCCGGAGAAGAGACCACTATTGAACTTAAACCTAATATCCCGCCCACAGCTTCCGGAATATTTTTTTCATTGGCAATAATCAAAAACCTACAGCGTGAGTAGTTTGCTAATTCTTTTTTTATCAAATCCTCGACTTCTTTTGAAGTCCTTCTCGAAGTAGTCAACAAAATATCTGCGTCCAATCTTTCTGCGGATAGTTTTATCTGATTGATTACTTCCGACATCGTTTTCTTTGTCAGGGAAAAATTCTTCGTATTTCCTCCTATTAGCACCCCGATACTGACTTGTGACCCTGTCACTTTTGACTTATTGACCCATGATTTTTCTAGCCTTTCTGCCTGCTCCTTCACATATTCTTCTTCGATCAAATTCAGGGCCCCTTCGATGACGGCTACATTCTTTCTTTTTGGCGGTTTATCATGCCAAGGCATCACCACTAAATCAAATCTTTTCATGCTCAAAAACGACGGCTTCATTATCACTACCGACTTAGCAAGATTCTCCCTGGTCAAAACATAATTAATCGGCGCAAGCGAAGAACCGCAAGAAATTATCATATCCGGGTTCATGCTGACTAATTTTTGATAGGCCTGCGGTTCAAGAAAACTCCTCAAACACCACAGGCATCCCTGACAGGAATATTTTCCCGAAAGACAGCTGCTCGCGCTTAAAGCCCTGCTTGCCAGTTTACTTTTAAACCTTACCTCGACTGTTTCAATATTTACGCGCGCACCGTTATCCTGAAAAAGTCCGGCGGCTATTTTTGCTGCGGCCTGCGACTGCCGCAGATGTCCTGCTTTAGCGTCACTTAGAATCAAAATGTTCCTTCCCGCGCCATATTTCCAGGTCTTATAAGACCAAAGATAATCCCTTGGAAAAGCCTCGACTTTTCTTTCGAAGATGCGTGTAAGCCTCTGCAGATTATCCCAAATATCCTTCTCCAAATCGCCTGTTTGGCTGACTTCAAAAGGCGCATCGATAATTGTCTTAATATAAGGGCCCTTAACACGCGTATAATAAGCAGGCAGTATAACCGCCCCATACTTCAAGGCCAGACGCACCGCTCCGCTGGCCATTGAGGCATCTTTGCCGAAAAACTTCACAATTGTTCCGCTTCTTCCCCCCTGATCGCATGTCAGGCCTATTGACTCGTTATTCTTTAAGACCTGGATCAATTGACGGGTCTGGTTTTCCCGCTCAAGCAGCTTACAACCCTTTTTCCTGCGGTAAGAATTCAGTAATTTGTTAAGGCGGGAGAATTTCTGCTCCCGGACGATCAGGTTAAAGGGAAAGCCCAGGCTAGCGCAGATAATATTAGACAATTCCCAGCTTCCGGCATGCACTCCAAGCAGGATTACGCCTCTTCCCTTTTTAAACGCCTCATCGATATGTCCATAACCTTCAAAAGAAACATATTTTTTAATATATTTCTCGTCGGCAAAGGGAATAAAAAAGATCTCGACAAGGCTTTGGCCGAAATTACGATAAAACCCCCTTGCCAGCTTCTTTAATTGCGAAGGAGACCTCGACTTGCCGAAAGCGACTTTTAGATTAGCGTAAACAATCGCCTTATGTTTTACATCCAAGGCGTAAAGAAGGTCCCCTATGCGCTCTCCAAGAAAAAGACCTACTCTGATAGGAAGAAAACCGATGATAAAAGCAACCGCCCTAAACAGAATATAACTTGAGTAATCTATTAAAAAATCTTTCTTCATCTTTTATCTTTACCTCTATCTTAAACACTAGCACTTGCGACTTACCTGCCCCTAATCTCACTGCATCCTTTTCCGTAGTTATAACCGCTTCTGCCCCATTCTCTTGAGCGGCCTTAGTGATATTATTCAAATCTTCCTGCGAATAATAGTGGTGGTCGCCAAATCTAAAGTGTGATACGACTTTTATCTCTAAACTTCTGACCAGATTCTCAAAAGAATCCGGATCGCCTATACCGGAAAATAAAATTACTCTTTTTCCCCTAAAAGAATCAAGAGCAAGCCCCTTGCCTAGATCATTAGCCTCGTAAAAGCCTACCGGCTCATGGACAGATTCAAAAATCAAAGCCTTAGGATTAAGTTTATTTAAGACAGATTTAATACCGCCGACATCCCGCTTAAGATTGGATTTGGTTAAAACAAAAATGTCTGCGCGCCTTAGCGAGGATAACGGCTCACGCAAAATCCCCCGCGGAAGCATGTTTCTATTGCCAAAGGGGCAGGTAGCGTCGATAGAGACGATCTCCAGATCTTTTCTGATTTTCCACTGCTGAAAACCATCATCAAGAATAACAGTGTCTGCGCCGAAATCCTTTATCGCCTTGGCAGCTCCACGAACTCTGTCAGCATCCACAATGACCGGGACATCCTTTAAGTTACGCTGCAGCATATAAGGCTCATCCCCCATCTGGCGACAATCCCCATCCTGCGACATCATAACCCTCTTATACCCCCTGCTTAGAACCGCTATTTTTTTCCCTTTTTGCTTTAAAAACCGGGCAATAAATTCTACTAAAGAAGTCTTTCCGGTGCCTCCTAAAGTTATATTCCCAACGCTGATTACTTTACAATTTAAGGTAACTGCTCTTTTTTGATTAACGTAAATCAGGATCCGGACTATACCGCCATAGGCAACAGACAGCAAGAATAAAAGAAACTTCAAAACCCCGGCTATAACGTTTTTGTTCTTGTCAGTAGCTAGACTAAAAAGATAGTTTTTCATACCGTTAAGGTTTAAATACCCCCCCGGAAATAATTATTTTCAGGGCTTCCCCCACGGAAATATCGGGAAACTTAAGCTCCTCTCTGGGCACAAAGATAAAAAACCCGGATAAGGGCCCGGGAGTACTAGGGATAAAAACTGCGATCATGTCCCTGCTTAAAGCTGTATTTATCTTATAGAATTGCTCATTAGTTATAAAACCTAAAGACCAGATTCCTTTAGAGGGGTACTCCACTAAAACAACTCTTTTAAAACCAAACTCCTTTTGGGCAGAGATAAATAGGATGATCTGCTTTATAGTCGGATATACCAAATTGATCAAAGGAAGGCCGGAAAACCATTTCTCAATCTGCTGTCCCATCCTGCGGCCAAGAAAACGATTTGCCAAAAAGCCTACAAAGATTAACACCAAGAAAAACAGCACAAAACCAAGCCCGGGAATAGTAAACCCCAGGTGATTTTTCAATAAGGAGTTTACTAGCCTGCCCAATATGCCGTCAATAAACTGGAAAACAACAATCAAAAGATAAACGCTTAAGAAAACCGGCCCTACAACAGCTAAACCCGTTATTAGATAGCGTTCAATTCTTTTCATTGATCCCTCCTAGTTACAATATTTTAAAAATCATCAACACCCCGATGATTATAAAAAGCGCTGCCCCGGAGTATCTAATAAGATCGGGATTAAGGTGCTTACTTAAAACCATTCCTATTAATACCGACAAAAGGGTTACTATCATATACGCGCAAACTGAACCAAACCAGACAGATAGAGGTTTACCGGTCTTAGAAGTCATGCCTATTCCTACCAGCTGGGTCTTATCCGCCAGCTCCGCAAAAAACACCGCCCCGAAAGTCATAAAAAACACCTTCCAATCCATGGATCACCCCCTATTTTAAACTAATATTTTATCACAATCGCTAAACTAGCGCAATCGTTTTATCAGGCAAACAAGCCTAAGAAACACAAAAGGATAGGTAAAAATCAAAACAGGTAAGAAGATTACTCTGCGAGGGAAGAAGAAAGGTTTCTTTCGATAAACTTAAGGAGTTTGGCTTGGGCAGAAGTCGAGATATTATAAAATTCAACCCCCATCCCCGGATATACCTGATGCTGGACCTGTTTATCGGGAAGCCAGACTACCTTAGCATCAAGCTCCATCTCTTCATTTTCGGGAGGCAGTTTCATTTTTATCAGAACTTCATCTCCCAGTTTGAATTTATCGCAGCCATAAATATAGGCGCCTATCGCGCTTAAATCAAGTATGTCTAATTTATAGCACTCCGGGGCCCTTGGGCGCTTAGCCTTTAACTCGATCTTTATATCTATAGGCAGGCGCTTAAACCTGCGGCGAAGCTGCATTTTCTTAATATCTTCTATGATCTTGTCTTCTTTAAAGGTGTTTACCGCCATATCCTCATCGGCGTATATCTCAATGGCTTTATCAAGGCCGCATATAGAAAGAGCACTCCTGACATGAGCCGGCACATTCACAAACTTCATCCTGCCGTGATAATTGACCACTTCTTTATAGGCGATCACGATTACAGAGATACCCATGTAATCCACCAGATCCACCTCTTCAAAATTACAAAGGATATCGGTGTAGCCGTCGCGCAGGCACTGGCCTACTGCTTCGACAAACGGGCCGGAATTTACATCGATCTTACCGGCCAAATCAAGGATTATAACACTTTCTCTTTGTCTGCCTTTTATCTCCATATTATTCCCTTTAATTACAGTGTATTGTTGATACTATCACAGTTTCCTTTTACGGGCAACAGCTTTTAATCTCTCCTCTAAACGCAAATCCTATTCCAACCTCTTATCCTTCGAGAGGACGCAGAATATCAGATTTATCACCGCAATAATGAGACCGAAGATAAAAGCGCCGCGAAAACCAGACATTATAACATCCGAATGGCTACGCACATCACTAAGCATCAGATTCATTTTTGCCACGTCAAAAAGCACGACTTGGGCAAGCACCAGCATAAATACCGCGATGCCGATCGATGAGCCGGCATTCAAACAAATCTTATAAACACCGGAAGCAACCCCCTGCTTACCTTGAGGGGCATGCACCATGACCTGTTTATTATTGGGCGCTATAAAAAAACCCATTCCGGTGCCCAAACACAACAAAGCCAAAACAATAAACAGCAGGCTTGAATTAAGCGTCAAAAAAGAAAAAAGCCCAAATGCAACAATCACCAAGACCATCCCGAATGAACACACCTTGCGCGAGCCAATACGGTCAGAAAGACTGCCGGAGAAAGGAGCCAAAAGCATCATCATTATCGAAGGACAAACCATCACAAGCCCTGCCTTTGTAATATCCAGCCCCTTTAACATCTGCAGGTAAAAAGGAAAAAGAAAAATCATGCCCATGTTTAAAAGAAGCCCGAGAAAAGAAGCGCTGACAGAAAAAGTAAAATCGCGGTTCTGAAATAACTTCAAGTCAAGTAAAGGATAGCTGATCCTCTTCTCAAGAAGAAAAAATATTATGAAAGATGCCAGAGAAATGACTCCGCAAGAAATGATCAAAGGGTTGCTCCACCCCATTTTAACCCCGGAATTGACAGCATAAAGCAAAGCCGCTAAAGCGATAAATAATAAAACTGCTCCAAAAAAATCAAAACGCTTATCCTCGGCCTTAGCCTGCCTTGATGGAATGATCTTGGCCGCCCCGAAGATGATCAACAGGGAAACCGGCACAGCAATAAGAAAATTACCTCGCCAGCTAAAATAACTGTTGATAAAACCGCCTGCCGCAGGACCTATGGCAAGCCCTAACCCTTGAAAAGTAGCATAAAGGCCAAGGGCCTTTCCTTTCATATCCGCGGGCAGGAAAGTAGTAAGCATGGCAATGCAAATCGGGCTGTACATAGCCTGGCCAAAAGACTGTAATGAACGAGCGGCTAAAAGCAAATTAAAACTCGGGGAGACCGCGCATAAAAAGCCCCCTAAACAGAATACGCTCAAACCCATAACATAGACTTTCTTATACCCTATAATATCCCCGAGCTTTCCGAACCCAAGAAGCGAACTTGTGATAATCAAGAGGTAGACTGTCGGAAGCCAAGCTGCAACGCCGACTTTTACTCCAAAATATTGCGCGATAGCAGAAATAGAAATATTCAAACTGCTATAATCAAAGGTGATCATCAGAGATACCGCACAAGTAAGCGCGATCAACCACCTTTGCCTTGCTTTTTCCTTTATAACAAACTCTTCCATAAACTGCCCTCTTAAACTACGCGATGCTCGCAATTGCCCTTTTGGCAAAAAGCGCCGATATCAGAAACAGAGGTATCAAGTATCCTTCTTACTGCCTCATGACTGTTAAATGCATTATGCGGAGTAAGGATGACATTTCTAAAGCGCAAAAGATAGAATGACTCCAGGCCTTTTTTAAAGACCTCGCCCGCCGGAAGCTCGGCCTTATTACCGATGATACTTTCTTCTTTTACCCAGACCTGCTCTCCTTCAAAAGTATCCAAAGCCACACCGCCAAAAATACCGTCTTTGACCCCCTGCAAGATAGCCGAAGTATCCACAATCGGGCCGCGCGCGGTATTCACCAAAAGCACACCCTTCTTTAATGATTTTAATGTATCGAAATTAATCAAGTGGTGCGTCTCTTTCGTATAAGGAGAGTGGATCGAGATCACATCCGAGGCCTTAAATAACTCTTCGAGGCTGACATACTTGGCCTTATATTTATCAACCACCTCCTGATTCGGATAGACATCATAACAGATAATATTCATATCAAAACCGCTGGCCATTTTGATCAGTTTCCTGCCTATTTTGCCGGTTCCGATTACTCCTAAAGTTTTTCCTTCCAGGTCATTACCGCGCACCATTTTCTGGTCGAATACTCCGAACAGGCTTCTTAAAAAGGTCATGCTCATTCTGCGGGATAAATTCAGGATCAAAGCCATAGCATATTCTGCCACCGTCTCTTCTCCGTAAGAAGGAACATTTATAACCCCGATCCCCTTCTCTTTGGCAAAAACAGTGTCCACATTGTCAAAACCGGTAGTGCGCGTGCTTATCAATTTTAAATTCGGCAATGCCTCGATCACTGCCCTATCAGCTAAGGAATAAGCGATTGAAAGAACCTCTGCTTCTTTTATTTGAGGAAGAGTATTCTTATTCAACAGATCATTCTCTGCCCTGATTATTTCTATCCCCTTGCCCTTAAAAACTTCCGTGATTACTGGTAACTCCCACCCTTCTAAATCAAAAAATGCCGCCTTCATCGTTCCTCCCGATTTTCACTTTAAAACATCCAGTATCTGCTCCTTGCTCATTCCCGATAACCCGAGTTTCTGCAAAGTGATGCCGCTTTTAAAATAGTCGGCATCGTTGTAAATATTATCTATTCTGATGATCGCCTCCATAGTAGGACAGGCTACACCCGCTGCCTTACCGAAATCATAAACAGGCACCAGCCCGCAAGGACAGTCTTCACTGATGTATCTTTCCTTTGGGCTCTTCGGAGAATCATTAGGCATGCGGTTATGAATCGGGGTATGCTCGGCAAAATCACGGATGCTCTTCATGTTCAGCTCGTAAAAATTATTAACAACATCCACAAATGACATCAAGTCTAAACCATAGGCCTTGCCTACGGCAAGCCTTTCCTCATCCTCTTTTTCCAGGACCTTTGCTACTGAAGGCGAGCATCCTTCCGCGTAAAACTGGATCTTTCCCTGCCTCGATTCCATCGGCCCCATCCCAAGAGTGGCGGTAGCCACATGCATGATCATATTGGGGTTTGACAACCAGACCTCCAGCACATTTTTAAGAGGGATGATCTTTAAAAATAAAACATCCTTAAGCGCTTCTATCACATTATTGATCTCTGAAGCAGGCAAAGAAGCCGCCGAGAAAGCCGACTTTTTTCCTTCTATATAAATTGTCCCCGGAGCGATGACTCTAACCGCGTAAGGGATCGAGGTCGTCTCAACAAAGGTGACTTTTTTGTTGATCCCCCCTTCTTTCATCAATTTTCTAAAGATCATTGAACCGAAGTTACCCGGCAGTACCACAAAAATCTGTCCGTCGCGAAGATAGGGCATCATTAATTTAAAGATCGTCTCCTGCGCGAATTGCGGCACAAGCATCACTACTATATCAGCAAAATCCATCGCCTCTTTAGGGTCTGTAGTCAAGCCGGTTATCTTAGCAAACCCAGACATCATAGCGGGGACGATCTTTCCTTCTGTAGTCAACTCTTTGACCGCCTCGATACCGCCTTTCTGCCTGATCCCGTCTAAACTTTTGGCAAAATTAGGGTGTTCAAAAAGCATGACCTCCTGGCCGTTTAGTGAAATCTCAAAAGCAGCCGCATGCCCTGCGTTTCCCGCACCTAAAACAGTGACTTTCTTTGCCATAGTGGCCCCCTTTCTTAAAAAAAAGACGCATCTAAGTTTTTAACACTTTAGCTAAAAAACTAGAAACGTCTTTTAATCCTCATAAGATAGAATATATCCTTCATAACTGATAGATATATCTTATCATATATTAAAGAAAATGGAATTAATTTAGAAAATATTGGGAAGTTATTGCCCCTGCGGGATCCAGTGCAATTTACGATTATGCCCGATCCACTCCCTGACGATCTTATAACCCATCAGGCGGAACATTGCATTGTGGAATTTCAGCCTGATTAAGAGTGAAACTGACCTGGAAAGTGAATAAAACTTGCGGTAGGCTTGCAATACGCTTAACTGCAGCTGCTTTGAAGAAAGCATTTTTGGCTTAAAAACTATATGCTGGCCGTCATAAAGGCTCCAATCGCGGCTAAAGATCCTGCCTTCCTTCTTTAAATCATCATGGACCTTGGTGCCGGGAAAAGGAGTAAGGATAGACATCTGAATAGTATCTATTTTCTGCTTAAGAGCGAATTTAAGAGTCTCCCACACTGTATGCTCGCTGTCATCATCTCCGCCCAAAACAAACATGCCGTGGACCTTGATCTTCTTTTTATGAAAACACTTTATTGCCCTGATAATATCCTCTAACCCCTGCTTTTTGTCAAAGGCCTCGAGGGTTTTTTGGTTTACCGACTCAAAACCTACGCAAGCAACAGTGCATCCTGCACGTGACATTAAAGAAAGCAGGTGCTCGTTATTTGTCACATCACAGCGCACCTGACAACTCCATTTAGTGGGAAGCTTATGTTCTAACATCATCTCTAAAAGAGTGCGCGTGCGCGAAGGGCTGGCTGTAAAATTATCATCCACGAAAAAAAGCGTTCCGGCGTTGCGGGAAGTCAGTTCTTTCATTACATTCTGGGCGCTGCGAAAACGGTATTTGCGGCCAAACATCTTTGTCACAGAACAAAATGTGCAATCAAAAGGGCATCCGCGGGAAGTCGAAATAGGCGAGATAAAAGAACTCTGCTTATAGCCTTTGATCAAAGAGAAATCAGGATACGGCAGGCTGTCCAGATTTTGCACTGCCTTACCTTGAACGATCCTTTCTGTTATAGTCCCTTCGACTATCCCGGCAATCACCTCTTCGGCCTCGCCGACAACCACCTGCCGGCAAACCTCAAGTGCCTCTTCCGGCAGGAGGCTTGCGTGCACACCCCCCATAATCACTTTTTCTTTAGGGAACCTGCGGGCGATCTCATACCCGCGCTTGGCAGTGGAAGTCAGGATCGAGATGCCTATAATATCGGCATCAAGTCCAGAATAGTCAGGCCGGAGGATATCCTCATTATAAACCTCTACCTCATGCCCTCTATCCCTTAAAATCGTTCCAAGGTATACCGGCCCCAATAAGGGCATATGCAACCTGCTATAGACATTTGCCTCGGAGCAAGCCGGCTCTATCAGGACTATTTTCATAATTACCTGCTTTGTTAGGCAGCCATAACCTTCACATTGACTGCACGCGGGCCTTTATCTGATTTCTCAATGTCAAATTCCACATTTGCTTCTTCATTCAATGAATCAAATTTCACATCAATCAAGCTCGACTGGTGAAAAAACACTTCTCTTCCGTCTGTATCGCTAATGAAACCAAATCCTCTTTCACGAACTAACTTCTTGATTTTACCTGTATGCATTTAATGCTCCTTTTTGTTTTCTAAGCCTACAAACAAAAAAGCCCGGCTTTTCCGGAAGGAAAGCCGGGCTCTTGTTTTTACGGGTTAAAGCTTAACCACGTTAACTGCCTGATCTCCCTTTGGGCCTTTCTCAATATCAAACTCTACTTCCTGCCCATCAGTCAAGGTTTTATAACCTTCACCCTGTATAGCGCTGTGATGAACAAATACATCGCTACCGGATTCAGGTGTGATAAAACCATAACCTTTCTGATTAGAGAACCACTTTACTTTGCCTCTTGCCATTGTTTACTACCTCCTCTCACTAAAATTATAGTAAATCCCGTTAGAAACCTTTATCACCTTTACCGCACACTAGTTTTTCTAACGGGGTAAACAATGACATACACAAAAAAACCGAAAGATAGTGTTCTTTACCTTTCGGTCCAAGATTTCTAATCTTCATTTACTACGGATTTAAGTATAACACTAATTTCCTTTTTGTCAACCGGAATTATCCTTTTTTGCCCTTTATATCTTGATTTATGGTTAATGCGCTTTTTATAAACTCCAGGTTACGTTTGGTTGCGCCCTGATTTTGGCGCAAAAGCCGGCTTGAACGGCTGCCAAGATCCTCCCGCTTAAAAGGATCCACCAACAAAACCTCTAATTGACCACTTAACTCCTGGCCATTACGCACCATAACAGCGGATTTATTCTCAAGAAACAGCTCTGTGATCTCACGGAAGTTGAACATATGCGGCCCAAAGAGAATCGGTTTATTAAGGCTGGCCGGCTCAAGAATATTATGCCCGCCTTTCTCAATAAGGCTGCCCCCCACAAAAACAATATCAGCGGCAGCATAATAATCCATTAATTGGCCGATAGTATCAAGAATAAATACAGGAGGCAAACGATAAGTGTTAGGCAACTGGGATAATTTAGAGATAAAAACCGGCTCAAAACCACAAGATAGAACCAGCCTCCCCACCTCCTGCGCGCGTTCCGGATGGCGAGGCGCAAGTAAAAGCCTTAGATCCGGATGCACCTTTAACAGCTGCTTGTAAACAGCTAAGATTATTTCCTCTTCCCCCTGATGTGTGCTTCCTGCAACCAAAAGTTTATATCCAACGGTAATCCCCAGTCTTTTTCTTACGCTTGAAGAATCGACCCCGGAATAAGGCCGTATATCAAATTTTACGTTTCCTGTAACGCGGATCTTATCTTCAGCTACCCCTAAACTCTTAAGCCTTTGGGCATCAGCTGTTGTTTGTACGCAAAAAACGCTCACCCTGTTTAAAATAGGCTTAAGCAAAAATTTTATCCTGGAATAGCCCCTAAAGGAGGAATCGGAGATCCTCCCGTTTACAGTTACTACCGGGATTCCTTTTTTATATAGACAGCTGAACAGATTTGGCCAGATCTCCGTCTCAACTACCACAAAGGCAATCGGATCTATCTTATTGATCAGGCCTTTTACGATAAAACTTAAATCAAGAGGCAGATAAGTCACAAGGTCACCCGGCTTTGCAAGGCTGTTTGCGATCTTATTGCCGGTCGCAGTCACCGTGGAAATCACAAATTTCTTTTGAGGGTAAGCCTTTCTAAGTTCATCGATAAGCCCCCGCACCGCCATCACTTCCCCAACGCTTACCGCATGGATCCATATCGGCCTATCTAATGACAATCCTTCAGGCAGCTGCCCAAGCCGCGAAAGAAAAGCGCTGCGGAATTTCCTTTTCAATAAATACTTAGGTAAAAGGATAATTGCAACCAATAAAAATATTAAATCGTAGAATATAAACATAATTAAGCCCTCGGGTGCGCCTTGTCGTAGATATTCTTCAATCTTTCTGTGGTTAAATGCGTATAGATCTGCGTAGTCGATAAATTCGCATGGCCTAAAAGTTCCTGCACTGTCCTAAGATCCGCCCCGCGGTTTAATAAATGCGTCGCAAAGGAATGCCTTAGGGTATGCGGAGAAACACCGTGTTTTATACCCGCTAATTTCAGGTACTTTTCAACGATCCCGCGCACGCCGCGGGTAGTGATGCGGCGGCCGTTTTTATTCAAAAATACCGCCTCTGATTTCTTCTTTCTCTTATCCAAATATTTGCGTATCGCAACAAGCGCGGTATCGCCTATCGGCACGATGCGCTCCTTTTTACCCTTTCCCCTTACCTTTAAAATACAGCCTATAAAATCAATATCATCCGCGTCTAGACCGACCAACTCAGAGATTCTAAGGCCTGCGGAATAAAAAGTCTCAAGGATTGCCCTATCCCTCAACCCGCGCTCATCATCCTCATCCAAGGCATGCGCAGACTCAATAAGCGAGCCCGTTTCATCCTCTGTCATAAAACTTGGCAGGTGCTTATCCAGTTTCGGGCTGGAAAGGATCAAGATCGGATTTGTTTTTAAAAGTCCTTCACGGGTAAGAAACTTGAAAAAACTGCGCAAGGCAGAAAGCCTGCGGCCGATACTGCGGTTGCCGAGGGTCTTTTCTTTTAATGCGGCCAGATACTTCCTTAGAGTCAGATAATCTACTTTCTCGACCTCTGTATCTGCGAGGAATTTGCTAAAATCTTCCAGATCAAGTTTATAATTCAGAATAGTATGAGGGGAATAATTCTTCTCGATCTCAAGATAACGTATAAACTTCTCGATATGGCGCTGCATTACTCCTCTTTATCTTCCGGTAGTGTCCGGGAAGTAAATGTACACTTAGGAAAATTGGAGCAACCATAAAAGAATCCGCGGCTGGAGCGGCGCTCGATCAATTCCCCGCCGCAGCCCTCCTGCGGACACTTGACGCCGCTAGTGATGGATTTGGAGCTTTTACACGCGGGAAAACCTGAACAGCTCAAAAACTTGCCGCGCCTGCCCCATTTGACGATCATAGGTTTACCGCAAAGCTCGCAAACCTCATTAGAAGTAATGACTTCCTTCTTGATATTAGCCTGGGCAAAATCAAGGTTCACCTTAAAAGGGGCGTAAAAATCTTCCAAAACCTTTTTTCTTTTGAGCCTGCCCTCTTCTACTTCATCAAGTTCCTCTTCCATGGCGGCAGTGAATTTTACGTCCATGATCTTGGGAAAATATTCAACCAGCATGTCGCAGACTTTAAACCCTAATTCCGTAGGATTTAAATACCCTTTAAGCCTTCGTATGTAATCGCGTAAAATCAAAGTCTGGATGATCGGGGCGTATGTTGATGGCCTACCGATACCCTCCTCCTCCAGCGCCTTTACCAGAGAGCTATCAGAGAATCTTGCCGGAGGCTTGGTGAAATGTTGCGACGGTAGCAACTTCAACAGCTCTAAAACCTCATCCTTCTTCATTGCTGGGATTTTATTTTTTTCCTTATCATCTTCACCCTTACTATAAACAGCTGTGAATCCATCGAAGATCAATGTGCTTCCTGAAGCGCCAAATTGATATTTATCCGCATTGATGGTGACGGATACGGCTTTATAGCGGGCAGGAGACATCTGGCTTGCCAGAAAACGCTTATAAATAAGCTCGTATAATTTATACTGCTCCGGAGTCAAAAACTTCTCAAGGCTCTCCGGAGGACGAGAAATAAGCGTCGGCCTTATGGCCTCGTGGGCCTCCTGGGCCTGCTTCTTCACCTTGAAGACATTCGGTTCAGCAGGCAGGTAATCTTTACCGAAATTCTTGGCAATACAGCTTCTTACTTCTTGTATCGCCTCTGGAGCCACGCGCGGAGAATCCGTACGCATGTATGTAATAAGCCCGGCCGGGGCCTCTTCGCCAATATCAATGCCTTCATAAAGCTGCTGTGCCACGATCATAGTCTTATTGGCATTATATCGCAACTTATTGAATGCCTCCTGCTGTAAAGTACTGGTGATAAAAGGGGCGTCGGAGTAACGCTTCTTCTCAGACTCCTTAACCTGAGAAACCTTAAACTGCCTTCCATTTAAATCAGCTACTATCTTCTCGGCCTGCTCCTTATTCTTTATCTCAGCTTTTACTTCCTCAATTTTATCTAATTTTGCCGTGAACTGACTTGCGGATTTCTTAAGTTCCGCCTCGATCTCCCAGTACTCCTTAGGCACGAATTTCTGGATCTCCCTCTCTCTATCAATTACCAACCTAAGGGCTACTGATTGCACCCTGCCGGCGCTTAAGCCGCGCACGATCTTCTTCCATAGTAATGGGCTTAAGAAATAACCCACGATCCTATCCAGGACACGCCTGCTTGTCTGGGCCTCGACCATATTCTTATCAAAATCACGCGCATTCTTAAAAGCAACGCTCACAGCCGCGGGAGTGATCTCGTGGAATGTAACACGCAAGACATTCTTGCCTTTGAGCAAACGTTCCTTTATCTGCCAGCCAATCGCCTCACCTTCGCGGTCAGGGTCGGTTGCGATGTAAATCGCGCTTTTGCCCTTGGCCTCTTTTTTTATCGCAGCCAGGATCTTCTGCCTTCCGGGGATGATCACGTAATCCGGATCAAAATCCTTCTCAATATCCACTCCCAGTTTTTTTTGCGGGAGGTCTATCAAATGCCCCATAGAAGAAACCACAGTAAATTCGCTTCCCAATATCTTGCTGATCGTCTTTGCCTTTGTCGGTGACTCAACTATTACCAAACTTTTATCTTTCATTGACTCTCCTTACAAATTGTTTTCCCGGCAACTGCCTGATCAAATCCCTAAGCTGCAACTTCAAAAGTATACCAGATAATCTGGAAACGTCCAGGCTTGATTTTCTGACTAGATCATCGAGCTGAATAGAATCTTCGGTAATAAAACTAAAAATGCGCCTCTCTTCGGAGTCCGACAAAGCGTTATCAGGATCCTTATCTAATTTTTTCTTTCCTCTTTTATCCCTTGCGTCAAATCCGGCAGAATCAAACTCCTCCAAAATATCTTCAGCGCAACAAACCAGCTTCGCTCCTTGCTTAATCAGCTCATTTGTGCCGAAAGAGCTGGAAGAATCAATCTTCCCAGGGATAGCAAAAACGTCCCTTCCTTGCTCTAACGCAAAATCGGCAGTAATAAGCGCGCCGCTGTTGCGCGCCGCCTCGACCACTAACACCCCAAGGCTCAAACCGCTGATCAGGCGGTTCCTGCGGGGAAAATTCTGCTTAAAGGGCTCCATATCAACCGGAAACTCCGAAACAACAGCCCCACAATTAGCGATCTCTTCGGCTAACTCCTTATTTTCAGGAGGATACAACCGATTAAAACCGCTGCCTATAACTGCAATCGTACGTCCGCCCGCCCTGATAGCTCCGCGATGCGCAGATGTATCTATTCCGCGGGCCATCCCGGAAATCACAGTAAATCCCTTTTCCGATAAATCCGCTGCAAAAGTCTCAGCGTTATTCAGGCCATACAAAGAAGCACGACGCGAACCGACAATACCAATACTAAGTTTATCTTCTTTGATGATACTGCCTTTTATATAAAGCACAATCGGAGGATCGGAGATCTGTTTTAGAATCTCGGGGTAATCCTGATCCTCAAAGGTGACAATCTTAAGCCCTAGCTTATTTGACAAGGCAAGTTCACGCTCCAGGTCTTCTTTTTTAAAAGACCGGATATTCAAGGATATTTTTTGCCCTATGCCGGAGGCGCGCATCAAATCTTGCGAAGAAGCTCTCAGGATATTTTGCGGTTTTCCAAAGATCTCAAGCAGTTTTTTAAGGCGTATCGTGCCGAGATCCTGAACCAGGTTTAAGCTGACCAATGCCTCTAAATCTGTCATCCCTCTCTCCCGGACTCCCTCTTTAACTGTTCTAAGAACGCGGGGTCGATTTTACAACCTAATGCGGCCGCCTTATGCAGATCATTCCAAGCTAGATCATAATCTCTTTTATCACAATAAACAATGGCGCGATTATAAAGCACCTCTGCCGAGGCAGGCTCAAGCTCTAATGCCTTGCTAAAATCATTAATGGCTTTATCAAGATCCCCTTTATGGCTGTAGGCTGTGCCCCTGTTTACAAAGGTTGCGGTAAGAGGGTTGAATTCTATAGATTTTGTAAAGTCAGCGATCGCTTTGTCTAAATCATTCTTAATGGCAAAGGCTAGCCCGCGATTATAGTAAGCAGAAGAGTATTTAGGTTCGATATCTATAGCTTTATCAAAATCCTTTATCGCCATGTCGCAATCATTAATATTGAGATAAGCGCAGCCCCTATTATTGTATGCTTCCGAGAACTTCGGGTTTATCTGAGCTGCCCTGGTAAAATCTGAGATCGCGCGCGTAGGGTCAGCTTTTGAAGCATAAACAAACCCCCTGTTATCATAGGCAATGGCGTAATCTGACTTTAACTCTATTGCCCGGTTAAAATCTGAAATTGCTTTTTCGAATTCTCCCTTGGCTGAATAAAGCAAACCGCGGTTATTGTAAGCTTCTGCATATTGAGGATTGAGTCTGATAGCTTCGCTAAGATTGAAGATCGCCTGCTCACTATCTTGTTTATTAGAAAGATCGTTTGCGAGGTCAAAATATTTCCTTGCTGCCTCTTCGTTCCTCTCTTTAAGGGTAGATTTAGTAAAAGATGCTATTTCTTTTCGGCTTGGCTGTTTAGTTAAAGCGATACCTTGAGAGAAAAAAACCAACAGGAAAATGATGGAGGTTTTCTTTAACATTAAACTAATTTTAAGATCCTGGAAACCACCTCTTTTACGCAAAGTTTTGAGGTATCGATTGTCTTGTCAGCCTTGGCATAAAAAGGTGCGCGCATTTTGAGTAAAAATTCAATCTGCTTTTTAGGGTCCTTGACATTCAACAGCGGACGATGGGAATACCCGGATGTCCTTTTGAGTATCGATTCAGGAGAAGCGCAAAGGCAGACTATTGAACCGCTTTCTTTCATCAGCTTGATATTCTCTTCATCCATAACAATACCGCCGCCGCAGGCAACGACGAATTTTTTCTCACGCGCTACTTCTTTAAGGGTTTTCTTTTCTGACCTACGAAAATACGGCTCTCCTTTATTGACAAAGATATCCGCAATAAGCATTTTTTCTTTAAACTCGATCAACTGGTCTAAATCCACAAACTTCCACTTCTTCTTTTTAGCCAGCTCCTGGCCTACCGCGCTTTTACCCGTACCCATAAATCCCACTAAATAAATATTAGCCATGTTGCTCTCTTTTAGCAGTTTAGCAGGGACGCTTTCAAACCCAATCGGGAGAGTGTCCCCACCGGGGACACTCTTAGCTTTGGATTCGAAAACGTCCCTCCGTGTTTTACTCCTGATACGCCGCTAAAACCACATCGCTTAAACTTTTGCGCGCTTCGTCAGTCACTGGGAAAAAGGCGCCGTAATACTTTCCATCCTTTGCCTTTTCCCGCGGCAGGCCTAAAAACAGGCCATTCTTGCCCTCGACAATCCGAAAACCCTTGATCACGAAATCGCCTATCGCGATATCCACAAAGGCCTTCAGTTTCGAATCACCTTCAAAGCGATGCAGCCGCACTACCTTTACTTCTAAACCGTTATCCATAAAATCACCTCCTCTAATATTAATTGACGTAAAGGAGGTGATTTTCTAACACAAATATTTTCTAAAAAGGCGATTAATAGGCGCTCTCAATATAAGCTTCCTGCCTGTTTATTGACTTAGCTACCTCTTCATATTCGATTTCCTCGACGAACTTCTCAAAACTTTTGGTCGAACCATTAGGTACTCCATTTACCACAACGACAGTACTTACAACAGGAATATTTTTGTTAAACAGGACCACCCTGATCGCAACGGCATTATAATTTCTTCCGGAGTTATTTTTTACTTCTCCTTTAATCACCATCTGCTTTGAATTATCCGCTTTTTCAAAAGTGATATTATAGAAATCAAGCATTGACATTTTAAAACCCTCCTGACTTACTTAATTCTTTTTACGTATTGCTGAAATGACTTCTTAATATCAATGAGATTATCTGAGCCGAATTTCTCCAAAATCGCGTCCGCCAAAACAAAAGCGCAGGCATTCTCTCCCACAACACCTGCGGCCTCAACCACACAGATATCAGAGCGCTCAGTGCTTGCCTTGGATTTCTTCTTTGAATTGATGCTTACTGAATCTAGCGGCTTCATTAATGTGCAGATCGGCTTCATAGAGGCATGGATTATTATATCCTCTCCGTTAGAAACTCCCCCCTCTATTCCGCCTGCGTTATTAGTCTTACGAAAATACCCTTTGTCTTTTGCATAATAAATCGCATCGTGGCTTTGCGAACCAAATCTGTAGGCATATCCAAACCCAAGTCCAAAACCAATTGCCTTAATACCCGGAATCGAAATTATGCTTTTCGCCAAACGTGCATCCAACCGCCTGTCAGCCTGGACATAGCTGCCGAGCCCGGCAGGTACACCTTCAGCTAATACCTCAAAAATACCTCCCACGGTATCCTTATTTTCTTTTGCCCCCATGATCTTCTTCATCATGGATTGAGGGGAACATTCCCCGCCAATCATTAAGACCTTACTTGATATATCAATATCAAACTCATCCAAAAATAATTTACAAACCGCGCCCACTGCGACGCGCGAAGCTGTCTCTCTTGCCGAAGCGCGCTCTAAAACATCCCGCGCATCCTTAAATCCGTATTTTAATATGCCTGATAAATCTGCGTGGCCCGGGCGAGGACTCAACACACTCGGCTTACTTTCAATACTGCAATCTTTATTTTCAATCAAAAGCGCAATCGGACTCCCCAGACTCACACCTTTTCTCATTCCGGAAACTATCTGTACAGTATCCTTCTCAATTTGCATGCGCGCGCCGCGGCCAAAACCAGACTGCCTGCGCTTTAACTCGTAATTTATCTTACGCACATCCAATTTTAATCCGGCCGGCATCCCTTCTAAGATAGCGACCAACGCCTTTCCGTGCGATTCACCTGCAGTTAAATAACGCAACATAATAAACCTCCACTCTATATATTTGTTAAGAAATTTACTACCCCCATAACAATGGGTAACAGCAACAAAACCCAGCCTCCGATTCTTACAAAAAAGCATGGGGTTGGCCTTAAACACCTAGACAATCCCTGTCTTACCCATTCCGGTCCACTGGGATACTCTAAACTACCCATCCCCTCAGGAAACCATATGCATAAAAGTGCAAGCCCTAAATAAAGTAAAATACTTATCCAAGTAGCTATTAATGAAAACTTAATAAAAAATAGCGCTATAACTAAATATGCACAAACAATAATCAGGGAAATAAAGCGCTCTTTATTCCAATACCACAAATCACTCATGCTATTTCCAAAGACCTCGGTTATTCTCCCTAGCCTCTGTATATAATTCCTTAAATAGATCCGCGTATTTGACATTCGGGGGGATTGTCATCAAAGAAGCGTAGCCCTGCTTGACTATCTCCGCATTCACGAATAACCCGCTGTCTTTCAAATAAACATAAGCGAGCAGCCTATCATACCTATCCTTGCGCTCAACATCAAACTCTAAACTCACGCGCTTGCCTTCCACCAGGCCCTTTGTAAATTCATATGACTCTCTTCCCATCGCCTTAATTGATTCGACATCCTGATTAGAGCGACTAGCATCTCGGTTAAGTTTACTGGACTCATGCATCTCCGGAGTATCAATACCGATCAAACGCACCCTCTCTCCATTTGCTAACACCAGCGTATCCCCGTCAACAGCCCTCTTCACCAAAATATCGGAGTAATCATAGCTTCTGCCAAAGGGGATACTGAACTTAAAATCTTCCGAGGCCTTACCCTGGTTATCTGTATCAATTGCGTGCAGGGAAACCAGCGAAATCATCAAGAAACAAAATAAAGACAGAAACAAATACAGCTTTCTCATTTTAACCCTCCTATAATTGACTTGCGACTATACCTGCCAGGACAACGATATCTTCGGTGCAAAATATGGACGTAACGCTTCTATCAAAATAAATGTTAGCGTCTGGGCCAAATTCCTCATCCGCCTTCCAGAGCTTGACTAAAACCGGCACCTGTTCAAATGCCTGCACGACAATCCCTACATCGCCGCCTTCAGCTTTTTTCACAGGCAGCTTATCAAGGCCGGCTAAGATCGCCTCAGGATTTTTACCGTATTTTCTTAGGATCGGCTCAATAGAGCGTTTCTTAAAGGCATCAAAATAGCCCTCAATCCCGGAGAATTCACGAAAGGGCAACCACTCGCCTGTCAAAGCAGGCAAGCCCTTTAGTTTTTTAGCCAAAAAATGCAAAATAATTATCGCTACATACTCCTTGGCCGGGACATTGCAGGAAAGTGAAAGCACCTGCTTACCTATAATATTAACAGAATATTCATCGGCAAGGAATTTTACAGCCAGTTCCTTTGGGGGATTTAACTTTACAAACTCCTCCCAGGCCTTATTAATTGCCACGCTATAACTCATGCCATCATTGTACTATTTTTATTAGATAAATCAACAAAATTAGATTATAATAAGTGAGCACATAAGTTATGGAGCAGCTATTTGAGAATCTAAGCGACATAACTTATTGTGCGAACTTACCCCGCACCTTTTTAATATTCATTTATTAATCTTAAAAACATGAATAATTAAAAGGTGCGGGGTGACGTTTCTAAGCAAAAACGGAGTTCATCAATGGTTTACGACAAATTCCAACAAGAAGCCATAGGCCACATCAATCAGGGGCATTCGGTGATTGTTTCGGCTCCCACCGGAGCCGGAAAGACCGCGATAGCAGAGCACATCCTCTCCACTTCTATCCAGAATCGATTCGGGGTCATCTACACCGCCCCTATTAAAGCCCTTTCTAACCAGAAGTTCCGCGATTTCCAAAGTCAATTCGGCGACCAGATCGGCATTCTTACCGGAGACGTATCTATTAATCCGGCAGCACCTGTGCTGATCATGACCACAGAGATTTTCCGCAATAAAATCCTTGATGAACCTACCAGCTTGGACAAATATACATGGATCATTTTCGATGAGATCCACTACATAGATAATCCTGAACGCGGAACTGTCTGGGAAGAGTCACTGATTTTCCTGCCCAAACATATGAAAATCCTGGGCCTGTCCGCGACTATTCCTAATATCAAACAATTTGCAGCCTGGATCGAATCCATCCACAATAAACCGGTCCAAGTGGTCATTGAAGATAAGCGCCCTGTGCCCTTACATTTCTTTTTCCAGTGCGGCAATGAAATCGTAGATAAGATCGACCACTTAAAGCGCCTTAAATACGGCAGGCCTAATAAACTAAGCACCCTGATCAGCTACCTTAATCAAAAAGACGGTCTGCCTGCGATTTACTTTGTCTTTGGCAGGAGGCGCGCAGAAGAGCTTGCCTTTGAGTCCATGCACCATAATTTTCTTAATGGCAAAGAAAAACAGCAAATCGTTGAAATATACAATAATCTGTGCGAGCGTTTTGATGTCAAAACCGACCGCACCGCACAAGATATGTTTCCCTTGATCCAGCGCGGAATTGCCTATCATCACGCAGGAATGCTTCCCACTTTAAAAGAAGTGATTGAGCGCCTTTTTACCAGCCGTCTGCTCAAAGTCATTTTTACTACCGAGACTTTTGCCCTTGGCATAAATATGCCTAGCCGTTCAGTGATGTTTGATGACCTGCGTAAATTCTACGGTAAATATGTGCGTAATTTAAAAACGCGCGATTTTTATCAAATGGCAGGACGCGCAGGCAGGCGCGGAATTGATAAAGAAGGTTTTGTTTATTGCAGAGTGAATTTACACCGAATAGAGTTAGAAGACGCAAAACGCGTAATATTCGGAAAACCTGAAGAAGTCAGAAGCCAACTAAATACTTCTTATGCCACAATACTCAATCTTTACGAAAAATACCAAGAGGAACTTTTTAAGGTTTACCCACTCTCTTTGCACTATTTTCAGTCGCGCAAAAATGAGCAGAAAGAAGCCCTGCGCCTTATTGATGCAAAATTAAGGCTCCTGAAAGAACTTGGATATATCCATGACGGAGTATTAAGCCAAAAGGGACAGTTCGCAAAAAGCGTTTACGGCTATGAATTGATCTTATCCGAACTTTACGAAGATAATGTTCTGGAACAATTAGATGAATTTGGTTTAGGCGTGATTGCTGCCGGAGTAGTATTTGAACCGCGCAAAAACCAACGCATGCCTGTGGGGATTTCAAAAGGTACCAGAAGTATTAAACGCGTCTGCGAAGAAACTTACGACCGCATCAAGCATAAAGAAGAACGCTACAGAATATATCCTTTCAGCAAGCTCCCTTATTTTCATTTAAGTGTCGCCATGGAAGCATGGCTGCGCGGAACTAATTTTGAGAAAATGTTACGCTTTACAGATGTCGATGAAGGTGAGGTAGTGCGCTATTTTCGCATGAGCATTCAAACCCTGCGTGAAATATCCGATGCCAGAGTGGCTTCCTATCTCTTAAAAGACAAAATCCGCGAGACCATACGCGTTATAAACCGCGATGTGGTCGACGCGGAAAAACAACTCAGGGAAAACTAACCCTGTACCTCTACCACTCGAGTATATTTACTTTAAACTCCTTCTGCGGAGCGACGACCTTATACTCTGTAGCGACTAAAGGTTTATCATAAGGAGGAAACGCCGAAGTCGTTATATCGGCAACTCCAGCAACCCCGCGCGTAATGCTCGATGCAAGCCCTTTACCTAACCCAAAGGTTATCCCGCTTAAGATATTATCATCAGCGGAAGTCTTGCCGACCTCATAAAATATATCCGCCCAAGAAGTCGTGGTGTTAATAAACCCGTCGCTTGCCTTGCTGACCGGAGAATCATAATAATAGCGGTAAGTCTGGGCATTCATACTTTTTATAAAAGCGCTATCGGCGTCCTGCTGGTGTTCAGCTTCAAATCTCGGGTTGTTATAACTGTTGAGAAAATTTATCATAGACGGAGCCGGTCCCTGCCCATAGGCTATCGCAATCATCGACAAAACAGCAATAAACGCAATAAACATTAATAGTGCTTTCATGATTTATCCCCCCTCCAAGGCCCGAACCCTTGTTTCCGGTAGGGCACACTTAAGTGTGCCCTACTCCAGCTTTAGAGTCGTGCCTTAAGCTCCTAGGAACCCACCGGCATACCGGCGTACATTCTGATCGCCTGTAGAAGACTCATATGTTTTTTATGATGATGCTTCTTTAGCCTTCTGTGTTTATGCGCGCGTCGCATTCATCCCTCCTTTAATTAAACTCGCCTGTACCCGCGGTGTAAGTATAGGTAGTGTTTGTAGGACCGACATAGGTGTTAGAGCTTGATTTGGTCCAGTCCGGATAAAGGCCGCCCTGGCCTAAGACATTGGTAAAACACGGATTCGTGGAAGTACAAGCTGCCACGGTAGCGTTATCAAGAGCAGCAGGGAATGTCTTGTACTGGGCATAGTAAGAATAAACACCGGACCTGACACCGCCGACTACGCCTTTTTCTGCCGATGCCTTGGCGTCATTCTGAAGGTCAAAATACTTCGGGATCGCCACAATAGCAAGGATAGCTAAGATGACAATGACCATGACCAACTCGATAAGCGTAAAACCTTTCCTATTGAACATTTCCCTCCTCCTTTATTCTATGTTTTGCTGGAATTCTCTTTAATATACCAGCTTACTTTTTTCTTCCCTCAATTATAACACTTTCATTCCAAAATTGTAAAGAAAATTAATCTTTTGTCCTTTAGTAATCAAAGTCTTGCCAGGTCTTATTATGGATATCTTCTTTGGCTTTCTTCTTCTTTTTATAACTCCCGTCGATATAGCTCTGTTTTTCATCCCTTGAGGCGCAGATGCCATCACTGCTAAACCTTGTTTTCACGCAGACCTTTCCTCCGGAGCAATCAGAATCATACTGACAACCGCTTTTTCTGGGTATTTTAGGTTTTGCCGCATCCGTGGTCGGCTTTGTCTTAAAACGGAGATTCCCGGCTTCATAAGAGAGCGCTCTTTGTTTGTCAACACCGTAAACCCTGTCCGGGGTTAAAAAAGCTCCGGTACCGGAACTTGCCCCAAAAGAGGGCGGCGCATTTGGCTTATCAACACCATATATCCTGTCCGGGCTAAGAAAACTCTTGTCTCCCTGGTCATCGGAATATGCCATAGAAGCTAACAATATAAGACAAACACTCAAAAATAAATAATATCCGGCTTTTCTCATATTAGCCCTCCTTCCTCGCTTTTAAAAACCACAAAAATATCAATACAAGTTAAGCTGCTGCATTTTCTGATAATAATCAGAGATCTTCTTGACTGAATTTATAGTCAAGGCAGCGAAATAATAAGTTATAATGATTATGATCAATGTGATGATTATTTTTAGGTTCTTGGAAAAGCGCGGATTAAGCCAGACCAAAGGCAAGGCCAGCGGCCCGACGCACAACAGAGCCACTATTAAAGTAGAAGTCTTTAAATACCACGGCGTCTTGGCTTTGGCGTTAATCAACTCGCCGCAATACCTGCATTTTATCGCTTCATCCTGAATTTCTTCCGCGCAAAACGGGCACTTTTTCATTTTTTGAATTCCTCTTGCGCCTGGGAGGAGTCGAACCTCCAACGCCTAGCTCCGAAGGCTAGCGCTCTATCCATTGAGCTACAGGCGCGAATAATCGATGCGCTTGTCCCGCACCAAATCAATAAAGTATGTTTAATGCCTATTGGTGCGGGATTAGTTCAGCCATATAACTTATGTTCGCTTACGCTCCATAAGTTATGGCTTCACTAAAGCTACAGGCGCGAATAATCGATGCGCTTGTCCCGCACCAAATCAGCAGCTAGACTATCTCACACCTATCTCCCAGTATCTCTTTGATCTTTTCTAATTTAGCCCTCTCTACCGGCAAAACATTCTCCTCGCTAGTCGTGCGTACAGGTGAATTAAGCTGGATCTTATCAGGCTCGATCCTGTCGATGGTTTCTTTAAGCTTCTTAATATGCCTGATATCATCATTGACTCCGGAAACCAACATCACCTCAAGCCAGATCTTTCCACTATATTCTTTTCTTAAATCAACCAGCCCTTCGATTATATCATTTAATTTTACTTCCGCCGACGGGCGGTCGATCTTCTCAAAGACCTCTTGGCTTGCCGCATCTAAAGAAGGAACGATCAGATCAGCGGATAAAAGGCAGCTGCGCACCTCCTTGTCGTTTAAATAAGAGGCGTTTGTAATCACTGCCAGAGGCACACCGGAGATCTTTTTTATTTCGGAGATTATCCGGCCGATCCCTGTATTCAAAGTAGGCTCACCCAAACCGGAGATAGTAAGATAATTTAACTTGGCCTCCTCCTGCTTATTAGCCGAGATCCATGCCCTTACCTCGTCGATGATCTCCCCGGATGCAATATATTCCTTCCTTACATTTGTTTTTTCTCTGGTCCTGCCCAGCTGGCAATAAATACAGTCGAAATTACAGATCTTATAAGGAGTGAGGCTGATGCCCAAAGAAACGCCGATTCTGCGTGAAATTACTGGCCCATATACAAACCTCATACCTTGATGCTCCCCCTTCTTAATAAAAAGGGCGCCCCTAGTACCAGTGGCGCCCAAATTAATCGATCAGATCTTAAACAAAGACCCTTATTTTACTTCCAATATGCTGTTTTGTGTCCCCATGGAATTGAAAATCTGGCACTTTGATTTAGGATCAGTTACCCAGGAACCATCCACAACAAACTTATATTCGTACTTTCCCGGCTTTAAATTTAATTTCACTGCCCACTCACCTTTAGTGTTCTTCTTAGCGCTAAAAGATTTATCATCCCAATTATTAAAAGATCCGGCAACACTCACCCTCTTTGCTTTAGGTGCGTTGATTTTAAGTTGAATCGCTTTTCCTGCTGCTGCTGTCCTTGCCATAAATCCTCCTCCTTGTTTGACTTATTTTATACCCTAATATTAATCTGTGTCAAGAAAAATTACTCTTTAGTTCCTCTCCTCAAGGTACTTAGTCAAGGCTGACCATGTCCTGCTGCCTACGACTCCGTCGGGATTAAGATCATTTGCGCTCTGGAAACTCCTGATCGCCTCTTTTGTCTTTTCCCCGATAGCCCCATCAATCTCTCCCTTGTAAAAACCGGCGTTCTTAAGCGCGCTCTGGATCTCTTTGGCATCCGGCATATTTGCCTTAGGCCTAGCTTGCGCGGCTTTCATAAGGAGGTCTTTGGCCTTTTTCTGCTCATCCTGTATCTTCTGCACTAACTGCGCCTGCTCCGCGTAATTTGCCTGCAGCTTCTCCTGCCCCTGACGCAATGAAACAATGGCGCTTTCTGTCTGCTGGCTTTTAGATTCCAGAGAATCTACGCGCGACTGGATATCATTCAGACTCCTCGTAGAAACACATCCTGCAAGTAAAACGGGAAAAATCAATAAAGCCGATATCTTTCTCATAGTCAGCTCCTCCTTTATACGGCTACAATAACAATACCCTTTTTATCCGCAAGCCTCACGCTCTCCTGCCTATCGATAAAAAGCGTCTTATCAGCCTCGATAGCGAGGCATCTGGCTTTTGCCCTGACTAAATTTCTTATAGTATTCAGGCCTACTACCGGTATATCAAAACGCATATCCTGTTTAGGCTTGCTGGCCTTGATCAAAGTAAATCCGCCGCGGCTTATTCTTCCGGCCCGCCTTATAAGATTATCTGTTCCCTCAAGGGCCTCTACCGCGATAACCGCCTTGGATTTTACCGCTACTGTCTGGCCTATATCAAGTCCCCCGATCGCCTTTGCGAGGCCAAAACCAAAATCAATATCCTCCCGCAAAAACTGATCCGGCTCTGATTTAGTCAGCGTCCCTTTTTTCGGCAGGTGTTCTTCTATAAAGATCGTAGAATCCAAAAGCTCAAAACCATTATCTTTAAGCTTTGCCGCTACCGCGCCGAATATTGTATCGGCCTTCTTATCTCTTATATTCTCAAGCAGGCCCCTTAGGGCTTCGTCTTTATTTATCTCTTTACTGAAAAGACGATGAGGGCTGACTTGTCCGGCCATGACCACCTTAGTGATCCTCTCGCCTTTAAATATCTCAAACATCTTGCTAAACTCATTGAGGCCGATCCAGTAGGTCTTACCTGCCGATCTATTTATTGCAGAAGAAGTATCGCCCTTAATAGCGACGGCTACGATATGATAACCTTTATCTTTCGCTGCTTCGCAAAAAAGGATAGGAAATTTCCTGTTTCCGGCGATAAGGCCGATCTTTTCCATAAGTCGATTGTTTTTATACTTTATCTTTGCGGCATGAACGAGATAGGCCGCGCTCTGACTTTTTTATAAAATCTGCGAGATAGGATATTTCTTCGGTGCGAATAAATTCTTTTTCTATTTTTTCGAGCGAGCGTTTCGCGGAAACCCCAGAATTAAATAGGATCTTAAACGCGCTATCAAGTAACCCTATGGAATCTTTTGAGACATTATGCCTTCTTAAGCCGAGCAGATTAAGCCCATATATCCGCGCGGGATGCCCGTCGCATGTAGAATACGGTGGAATATCCTGGACGACTTTAGAGCAGCCTCCGATTATGGAAAGCTTACCGACGCGCACAAACTGATGGACCGCGACAATTCCGCCGATGATGGCCATATCTTCGATCGTAACGTGGCCCGCAAGTGTAGCGCAATTCGCGAAAATGCACTTGTTACCAATCAGGCAGTCGTGGGCGACATGCGAATAAGCCATAAGCAAACAGTTGCTGCCTACAGCAGTCTTGCCCCCTTCCCCTGTCCCGGGATTAAGGGTACAATATTCTCGGATGACATTATTATCCCCTATTTCTAAAAAGCTTTTTTCTCCACTGAATTTTAAATCTTGCGGCTTGCTGCCGACTACAGCCCCTGTGAATATCTCGCAATTCTTTCCGATAGTCGTATAGCCTTCGATCAGGCAATGCGTGCCTATTTTTGTCCCTGACCCGATACAAACATTATCTGAAATGACAGAATATGGGCCGACTGATACGCCCACTGCTAATTTCGCTTTACCGGAAACTATCGCTGTCTTATGTATATCCATCTTTTATCTATTTAGATATCAATTCTCAATAATGGCAAACATCAGGTCCGCCTCTGCCACGACCTTGCCGTCGACCAACGCCCTGCCGTGGACTATGCCTGTCTTTGACTTCATCTTGCCCGCAACTACCTCTAAAAATAACTGATCCCCGGGAACAACGGGTTTTCTGAACTTGACATTATTTATCGCCATAAAAAACGCCAGCTTCCCACGGTTTTCTTCCGGGGCAAGCATCATGACTCCTCCGACCTGCGCCATGGCCTCGATGATTATAACTCCGGGCATGACCGGCCTGTTCGGAAAATGGCCTTTAAAAAAATAATCGTTAATAGTGACATTCTTGATCCCGAGAGCGCGTTTACCGTACTCCATCTCAATGATCCTGTCGACAAAGAGAAAAGGCTCGCGGTGAGGAAGGATCTCTTTTATCGTAGACACATCCATTACCGCTCCTGCCTGCAGCTTGTAACCAAAGCCTCCCGCGGAAGCCGCAGAAGGAGTTTGATCCTGCTGGCTGATCTTACGCGCAAGCTCAAGATTATGCGCGTGGCCGCTTTTGATCGCGATGATATGCGCTTTGATCGGCCCAGCCAAATATAGATCACCGATCAGGTCCAATACCTTATGCCGGATGAACTCATCTGAAAAACGAAGCTTGTTTTTAATAACCCCGTCTTTGCCGACGACAAGGGTATTCTCATAATTTGCCCCGTGCCCAAAGCCCTCGCGCTTTAATTCCACCTCCTGCTCAAGACAAAATGTCCTTGCCCCGGAGATCTCTTTTTGAAATAAATCCGCATTTATAGTGGCCTCCAAAAACTGCGATTTTAAATAAGGGTGATTATAATTCAGGGTATAAGAGACTTTAAAATCCGCGCAGGGTAACGCGATCAATGACGAACCTTCGTGCTCAATAAAAATCGGTTCCTTCACGCTAAAAACCTTGCGCTCTTTTTCCTGCTCTTTTATCCCGGCGCGGCTTAATTCCTGCGAAAAAAGCAGGCCGCTTCCGTCCATCCCGGGGAGCTCGCTGGCGTCGGCCTCTACGATAATATTATCTATGCCAAGCCCGGAAAACACAGCCATAAGATGCTCGATAGTCTGGATCTCTGCGCCGTCTTTTCCTATGGATGTGCGGCGCGGATATAGCGAAGGGGACAATAGGTTCTCCGTAGAAGCCTTTATCAAAGCCTTTGCCGGAGAATCGACCCGTATAAAATTAATCCCCGAATCAACAGGCGCGGGTTTAAAGGTCACATTTACTTTATTAGCGGTGTGCAACCCCACCCCGCTCAAAGAGATCTCTTTTGCAATCGTTTGCTGTTTACTCATTTTTGGCTCTTAGTCCTTTAACTTATTCTCTAATTCAGCGATTTTTTTCTTTAGCCCATCTATGGTTTCATAGAGTTTCGGCAGGTTCTGCACGCAGGCATTTACCTGCTTTGCCTTATCATGCTGGCGCGCCGGATACCCCGAAACAATCGTATTCGCGGGGACTGACTTTGTGATACCTGCCTGCGCCGCAAGCACTGCGCCATCGCCTATAGTGATGTGGCCTACGAGCCCGGCCTGGCCTGCGATAGTGACATTCTTGCCGATGACCGTGCTTCCTGAAATCCCGGCTTGAGCGACGATGATCGTATTCTCTCCGACGATGACATTGTGGGCCAAATGCACCAGATTATCTATCTTTGTGCCTTTTGCTATAATAGTCTTGTCAAAACGCGCCCTGTCAATACAAGTATTAGCGCCTATCTCCACATCATCCCCTATTTCAACCGTCCCAATTTGAGGGATCTTGTGGTATTTTCCTTCTATATTTATGTAGCCAAAACCATCAGAGCCGATGACCGCACCGCTATGTATAATGACGCGGTTTCCGATCAATATACGCTCGCGGACAGAGACATTAGGATATACCAGGCAATTCTTTCCGATTTTTGTGTCATGGCCGATAAAACTATTGGAATAAATTACAGAGTTATCTCCTATAGACGCATTGTCCCCTATGACCGCATAAGGTCCGAGCGCAACAGCACTGCCCAAAGAAACATTATTGCCTATTATTGCTGTCTTGTGTATTCCCTTAGGATGGATTACTTCGTAAGCAGAAAAACTCTCGACCACTTTGATAAAAGCTAAAGATGGATTTTCTGTGCGGATGATAGGCTTAGAGGAAACGGTAACGTCCTTAGAAGTTATGATCGCAGCTGCCCGGGTCTTATCTATAAGAGGAAAATACTTTGGGTTTGCTAAAAATGTTATGTCGCCGCTTGAGGCTTCCTTGATCCCGGAAACCCCCGTTATAACAACGTTATCCTCTCCTACAACCTCACCGCCTATAAGCTTAGCTATTTCTTTGAGGGTCTTTTGCATCAAAAGCTTTACTTCTTGTAGCCCTTATTAAGAATATCAAGGACCTTCTCTGTAATGTCGTAACTCTTAGTCTGATAGATCAATACCCTGTCATTAAAAACAAGGGTGTATCCTTCTTTTTCCGAAAATTTCTTGACTGCCTCTTCGATATCTTTCATGATCTCTTTTAATTTCTCATCCTGCTCTTTACGAAGATCAGTTTCTTTCTGGTTCTGGAAATTCTGCAGGCTCTTGATCTTTGTTTCCAGTTCGCTCTTCTTGGTTTCCTTTTGTTGATCGGACATGATATTCAGCTTGTCCTGGAAACTCTTAATATCGTTTATCTTCTTATCTCTTTCGCTGACGTAAGAGCCTTCTTTGTCGCTTAAGGTCTTGTCATAATCCTTTGTCTTGCCGTATTCGCTAAAAAGACGGCTTAGGTCGACGTATGCGAGCTTATCCGCCGCAAACGCGCACCTGCCGGCAATGGTCAGACCAAAAATCACTCCAAATAAGACTATCGCTGCCCTTTTCATTTCTCCTCCTGTTTTGTCCGTTTTTGCTTATAATGTTAATATTTGAATTAAACCCCCGCTCCGATTGGTTTCTCTAATATTGATTTTCCAATTAGTGCGGGGGCAGACTTAGAAACCGTGGCTTGCGCTGAAATGAAACCTGCCGCCTGTCTTCTTCTCTTCGCCCGGAGCCTTACTCATAGGAATACCATAATCAAGGCTAATCGGGCCGATAGGCGTCTTGATCCTTACGCCTAAGCCAAAACCTGATTTGAAACCTCCGTCAAAGAAATTACCGAGCTTGTCCCAAACGTTACCCGAATCGTAGAACCCTGCGACTTTTAAAAAACTAAACAAAGGATATGTGTATTCCATATTGCCGATAAACAGGGCATTTCCTCCGAGCGGATCCTTTGATACCGGATCAATCGGGCCGATGCGCCTTTCTTTATAACCTCTGATGGTGCTGGCACCTCCGGCGAAGAACCTTTCGTAAATAGGAATATTCGATTGCCCCACCCCGACTCTCACCCTCGCCTCAAGGACCGCGCCGCGGGGCATGGGGAAATAATGAGAAACCCGGTTAAAAGATTTCCAGTAATCCTTATCCCCTCCTAATGGCCCGCCCGCGTACTCATAAGAAGTGGTCAGGTAATTTCCTTTTCTTGTATCAAATACGTTATCGCGGCTGTCAAAGGTAAGGCTGGGGGTAATACTGCTGATATTGTTTGTCCCTGCTTCCTGGAGAAGATCATTAGTAGCGTTATCAGTAATATTAGAGATCTTGATACTATCATACCTATACATCAGGTCGCCTCTTAAGTATTCATTAAGCTCTCTCCCCAGGCGCAGGTCGCCGCCATTTATCTTTTCATCATAACCATAACCCACATCGCTATCCCTCTGGTGCTGGCGCTGATAGGCATCAAAGCCAAAAGAAATAGGATAATCAAAAAGCCATGGTTCTGTAAAACTCATTTCAAAACCGGAAGTCACGGTTCCAAATGAACCCCTGAACCTTAGATCCTGCCCGCCGCCGGTAAAATAAGGCCAATTCCTCCAGTCAAAATTCTTCTGTTCTACCTCTACAAAACCCACAAACTGATCGACCGTGCTGTAGCCGCCGCCGAAACTGAACGCACCTGTCTTAGATTCCTTGACTTCTACAATCAGGTCTTTTTTATTAGGTACATCCGTGTCTTCGGTGTCATAACTTACCTCATCAAAAAACCCTAAATTCTGCAGACGCTCTTTGCTGCGGCGAAGCTTGTCTCCGTCAAATCTATCTCCGGGATGGATCCTGACTTCCCTGCGGATGACCACATCCTTGGTCTTTACATTGCCGCGCATCTTTATTTTATTCACATAAGCGACTTCATTCTCAACGATGCTGTAAGTAATGTCTACCCGGCCGGTCGAGTTATTTACCGAGGTCGTTTCCTGGACCTGACAAGAGATATAGCCACGGTCAAAATAAAGGCCCTGAATACTTGAGATGTCCTGTTTTAACGCATCCTGGCTAAAGACTTTTCCCGGGACGCATTCAGTTATCTTGTTTAGAATATCTTTTTCCGGGATATCTTTATTCCCTTGGATAGTCACGTTACCCACTAAGAATTTCTTTCCCTCCTGGATCTTGACGGTGACGACCAAGAAAAAGGCTTTCTTGGGATACGGCGATACCTGATAATCCGCTTTGGCGTCAGCGTAGCCGTTCTTGCGGTAAAACGCTTTTATACGCTCCATGTCCTCTTTTAAGACTTCCTCTTTAAGAAGCCCGGCATTAAACAACCAGGCAGGGCGCGTCTTCATTAATCTGATGATGCGCTTTCCTGAAAAAGCCTTGTTGCCTTCAAAAAGCACCTCTTTGATCTTGACTTTTTTGCCTTCATCTATGACAAACTCTATCGTAGCCTTATTTGTATCTTTGTTGATATTTACCTTATATTCGATCTTTGCCTGGTTGTAACCGATCTTTTCGTAGATCTTATTGATTATGCGCACATCTTCCGACAGATTTGGGTAATCAAGGTACTGTGATTCCTTTGATTTTAACTGCTCCTTGATTTTCTCTTCCTTCATTGTCAGATGCATCGTGCCGGTAAATGCGATCTTCTCGATCAAGGGCCTTTCGATAACAGTTATTATCACCTTGACGCCGTCTTTGTAATCCTCGGAGTCGATCTTTATATCGCTAAAGAAACCTAAAAGATAAAGGCGTTTCAGATCATCGCTGATCACTGTTTCCTGATAAGGACTGCCAATGCGGGTCTTCAATTTTGAGACTACAGTATTAGTGCTGATAGCTTTATTGCCTTTTACTTCTATAGCCTTTATTATTTTTTGAGGTGGTTCGGCAGCCTCCAGCTCTCCTAATCCTGTCTCTTCTAGCTTTAGTTGGCTGGATTCAATAGTATCGTTTGCAGTATTATTAATCGGTTGATCAGGGACCGAGACCTCCTCAGAAGTCGTGGTTTCCTCAGAAGATACTGGCGATTCCAAGGGCGCGGCTTCTTCGCTTATCGTAACTGTTTCTTGCGAAAAGTCTTTTGTCTCTGCTGCAGGAATCTCTTCTACTTGAGATTGAGTGGTGTTAGAAATTATTTGGGCTTCTTCGGCAAGCAAGGCCCCGAAAAAACTACAGAAAAGAAAAGCGGCTATAGTGAAAAAAAGTTTTATGCGCATTTTTAGTTATTATACAAGAGTTAATTAAAAAATCAATAAATTTTATTAATTTTATTCGACTCTGGCAATATTTTCAAATCGCGTATATTCTTTAATAAAGGCGAGATTTAAAGAGCCGACCGGGCCATTACGCTGTTTAGCAATAATTATCTCCGCTACACCCTCGTTATCGGAAGTACGGTTATAATACTCTTCCCTTAATATAAGTACCACTACATCGGCATCCTGTTCGATCGCCCCGGACTCTCTTAGATCAGAAAGCTGCGGGCGATGGTCATTACGCGATTCAACCGCGCGGGACAACTGGCTGATCCCTATCACCGGAACGCTTAGCTCACGGGCCAGGGCCTTCAAAGACCGCGAGATCTCTGAGATCTCCTGTTGACGACTTTCTGAACCAAGGTTCCCCCGCATCAACTGAAGGTAATCTAAGATTATCAGTTTGATATCATGATGCGCCTTGAGCCTGCGCGCCTTTGCCCGAAGCTCCATTACCGAAATGCCCGGTGTGTCATCGATAAAGATCGGGGCCTCAGAAAGTTTACCCGCGGCAGCGGTAAGTTTCGGCCAGTCAGAGGTAGCAAGATAACCGGTCCTGACCTTGTGCGCATCGACTTTAGCATGAGAACAGAGCATCCTCTGCACCAACTGCTCTTTAGACATCTCAAGGCTAAAAAGCGCGGTCGGGATCTTCTCCACGACTCCGGCGTACTCCGCCATGCCTAAGGCAAAAGCACTTTTCCCCATCGATGGCCTTCCCGCAATAATGATCAGATCCGACGGCTGCAACCCCGCGGTCTTGATATCAAAATCAATGTAACCGGTAGGTATGCCGGTGACATGCGCCTTCTTCTGATACAGCTTATCGATAGTCTCAATACTGCTTTTTACTATCTCCTTCAAATGTATATAGGAAGCGCCGTGTGCCTTCCTGTCGCTTACTTCAAAGATGAATTTTTCAGCGTTATCTACGACTTCATCGACATTGCCTTCGCTTTCATAACTAAGAGCGATTATTTTACTGGCGCTGTTGATTAGCGTCCTTAGGATGTATTTTTCTTTGACTATCGAGACATAATGATTGATATTGGCAGCCGAAGGCACAGAATTGACCAGGGCCGTAAGATAGCTGACCCCTCCGATATTACCCAGCATTTCACTTCTCTTTAACTCGTCGGTAAGAGTGATCAGGTCGACTGCCTTATTTGCGGCAAAAAGCCCGGATACAGCCTGAAAGATCTTTCGGTGGGAGTCTTTATAAAATGAATCTTCATCGAGCTTCTCGATGGCAACAGAAATAGCCTCTTCATCCAAAAGCATAGAACCTAAAACAGCCATTTCCGCCTCAAGATTCTGCGGGGGGATCTTTTCTATCGCTAAAGCGTTAGCCATTATTTTTTAACTATCCAAACCTTGATCTTTGTAGTGACTTCCGGGTGCAGCTTGATCGGGACTTCATAAATACCGAGGGTTTTTATCGGCTCATCAAGCAAGATAAAAGCCTTATCCAGCTCTATCCCCTCATCCTTTAATGCCGCCGAAATATCATGCGGTCCGATACTGCCGTATAACTCATCTTCTTCTTTAGACAAAGCCGATATAGTCAAAGAAACCGCGCTTAATCTCTCTTTAAAGGCCTCTGCCTCTGCCTTGATCTTTTCCTGCACCTCGGCTTTCTTTTGCTTCTCCTGCTCTAGCTTCTTAAGATTACCGGAGCTTGAAAGCACAGCAAGGCCGTTAGGTACAAGGAAATTACGCGCGTATCCGTCTTTTACCTTGACTACGCTGCCTGCCTTACCTATATTTTTCACATCCTGCTTTAATATGACTTCCATAACAACACCCCCCTTATTTTAGCGGGCATAAGGAATCAACGAAAGAAATCTAGCTTTCTTTATCGCTTCAGCCACTACTCTCTGATGTTTAGCGCAAGTCCCGGTTACACGGCTTGTAACTATTTTGCCGGCCTCCCTTATAAATGATTCAAGCCTCTTTACGTCTTTGTAATCCACAGTCTTGGATTTATCCACGCAAAGACGGCAGAATTTCTTTCTCATCAGTAAAGTATCACGCTTCTTTTTCATTATTTTGGTTTTAGACCTTCCAAAAGTCTTTACCTTAACCTTCATGTGAGTCCCCCTCGCTTTCTTCTAACCATGCTGCTTCAGTAGTATGCTCATCCGGAGGTAATCCCTCCGCCGTAGCTTCCGCGGCCGCTCCGGTGCTCTTGCCGCTTCCTAAAAACTGCACACGCTCTGCCCTTACTTCTATTACGCTTCTCTTCTGCCCGGCGTTATCCTCCCAAGAACGAGATTGCAGCCTTCCTTCGACAAAGACCGGGCTTCCTTTATGTAGATATTGATTACAGGTCTCAGCCTGCTTGTTCCAGACTACGGCAGTGATAAAACAGACCTCTTCTTTCAATTCCTGATTTTTGTTGCGGTACTTCCGGTTGACCGCCATGCGCAGATTCGCCACCGCAGCGCCTTGGGGCGTATAGCGCAATTCAGGGTCCTTGGTAAGGTTGCCCATTAACAAAACTTTATTATAACTTGCCATGATCTCTCCTTATTTCAGATTTGAAATCAACACGCGTAAAATATTTTCATTAAGTTTATAGACATTCCTTATTTCCTTTACCGCCAGAGGGGGGAGATTAAAATTCAAAAGGTAATACATACCTTCGTGGTGCTTCTTTATAGGGAAATAAAGCTTTCTCCTATCGGCCCAGACGCAAGAGTTTATGATAGCTCCGTTGTTCTTTGTCACTGCTTCCGCGATCTGGTTAAAAAGATTTTTTCTTTCTTCCTCAGACAGATCCGGCTTTACAATAAACATCGCTTCGTACTTGTTCATTTTTCGTCCTTTCGATTAAACTTGTTCATAGTCTCTACAATACCCTTTGCCGCCCAATACTCGCAACACTCGACTGCTGTATCTATCTCTTCTTTGAAGAGCGCTTTTTCTTTTTTTGTGAACTCGCTTAACACGAATTCCGCCGCATCTGCCTTTTGGTGGGGCCTTCCGATCCCGACTCGCAGTCGAGCAAATTCCTGAATGCCCAGCGATTCGATTATCGACTCCGCTCCGCGATGCCCGCCGGAGGAACCGCTTGGCCTTATCTTGATCCTGCCAAACTCCAAATCCAGATCATCCATGATCACAAGCAGGTCTACGGGCTCTATTTTATACTTCCTGACCAGGGCCGCTACCGCGTTTCCGGACAGGTTCATGTAAGTAAGCGGAAGCGCTACTATCACGACCTGGCCGCAGATCCTGCCTTTGGCACTTAAAGAAAACGTGCCGTTATCTTTTTTAAGAACAAACCCGCGCTCCTTGATCAGCGCCTTGGCAACAGAGAAACCGATGTTATGCCTTGATTCGGCATAATCTCTTCCCGGATTCCCTAAACCCACAATGAGCTTCATCTAGAAAGATTATTTCTTTTCTTTACCTTCTTCTGGCTCGGCTTCGCCTTCACCCGGGACTTCTTTCTTTTCCTTGATTACTTCCGGCTCCTTGGCCTCTTCACCTTCAACAGCCTCGACAGGGACCTCCTCTTTCATCGGTGCGGCAACCTGTAAGATGATCGCTCCTAAATCATTTAATACCTTTACGCCGGCAGGAAACGGGATATCCTTGACATGAATAGCTTCGCCCATCTTCAGCTGACTGACATCAATTTGTATGTTTTTCGGTATATTCGTAGGCAAACATTCGACTTCGACTTCCCAAAGTATATGCTCAAGAGACCCGCCTTCCTGCTTTACGCCTATAGGTTCGCCGACCGCCTCAATGGGGATATTGACTTTGATCTCCTTAGTCAGGGAGATCTCGTTAAAATCAACATGAAGGATATCATCGTGCACCGGATCATACTGTATTTCTTTAATAAGACAACTTCTGGCCTTCTCCTTATCGTCTTCTTTTACTTTAAGGGAGATGACCACACCTTCGATGCGATGATGATGGATCAACCTTATCAATTCGCCTTTAGAGACTTTAAGGGCCTGGGCATTTTTACCCTCGGAATAGATCACCGCAGGTATAAACCCTTTATCTTTTAAGTCTTTGACCTTGCCTCTTCCTAATTCTTCCCTCAACTCCGCGTTTAACAGTATCTCTTCCATTTTAATTGCTCCTTCGCCGATCGTGCTTAGCTGTTTTTATTTTTAATCGAATAACGAACTCACCGATTCTTCGTTGTGGATCCTCTTTATCGCCTCTCCCAAAAGATTGGATAATGTCAATACTTCAAGCCGGGGATGTTTTTTATCCTCGGAAAGCGGGATGCTGTCTGTGATCAATAACTTCTCAAGGCTCTTGCACGCTTCAAGCCTCTCTATCGCAGGGCCAGATAAGACCCCGTGTGCGATCGCGGCAAAGACCCTCTTTGAGCCTGCCTTCTTCAAAGTCTCGACGGCCTCAAATAGAGAGCTGCCGGTGGCGATCAAATCATCCACGATAATGGCGTTTTTGCCTTCAACGTTTCCTAAAATATGCATTACTTCTGTTTTTTCAGGAGACTCCCGCCTCTTATCAATGATCGCCAGCCCCGCAGACATTCTTTTGGCGTAGGCGCGCGCCATTTTGATCCCGCCCACGTCGGGGGAGACCACCACCACATCCTCTAGTTTTAGTTTCTGAAAATAATCAAAAAAGACCCCTACGGAAAAAAGATGATCGAGCGGAATATCAAAGAACCCTTGAATCTGTCCCGCATGCAGATCTACGGTCAGGACCCTGCTGGCTCCGGCGGTAGTCAAGATGTTGGCCACTAATTTGGCAGTGATGGGGACGCGCGGCTGATCCTTCCTGTCCTGGCGCGCATAGCCAAAATATGGGATGACAGCTGTGATACGCTGGGCAGAAGACCTGCGCACAGCGTCGATCATGATCAAAAGCTCCATCAGATTATCGTTTGTGGGAGGACAAGTAGGTTGTATTATAAAGACGTCTTTACCGCGCACGTTATCATCGATCTTAACACGGATCTCTCCTTCGCTAAATCTGGATACTAAAGCAGAAGACAGGCCGACCCTTAAATATTTACCTATGTTTTTTGCCAACTCCGGATGCGCGTTTCCGCTGAAAATCGCTAACTTATCCATAATTTTAGCCCTCTTATTTTTTTATGCTTCTTGCCGGCACTCCGCAGACTACCTCTGCGTCTGCAACATCCCTGTTTTTAAGCACGACCGAGCCAGCGCCTGTCACGGCGCGCTTGCCGATTTTTACCGGAGCGACTAAAACAGTGTGAGACCCGATAAATGCCCCGTCTTTGATCACAGTGACATTCTTGTTTTGGCCGTCAAAGTTAGCGGTCACCGTCCCTGCGCCGATGTTGACAAGCTTACCCACGCGGGAATCTCCGATATATGAAAAATGTTTGGCAATTGTTTTGCTGCCGATCTTCGAACGGGTAATCTCGAGGAAATTACCTATTAAAACTTCGTCTTTTAGCTCTGTGCCCTCCCTAAGATGTACAAAAGGGCCGACTGAGCAGCGCTTGCCAATATTAACATTTTTTTCGATGAATGTAAAGGGATAAATCGTGGTCTCCCGGCCGATTTTTACCCCGTAGTTTATAATAGCCGAATTGGGATCGACAATACTCACCCCGTCATTCATGAATTTTTCATTGATCCTCTTCTGCATAAACGCATTTGCCCTTGCAAGGTCTACCCTAGAGTTGATACCTAAGGCCTCATCGATATCCGCCGCCTTCTCGCTCTCTATCACGTAGCCTTTCTTATAGAATATCCCGATTATATCGGTGAGGTAAAATTCTTTTTTGCGGTTGTTCGGCTTGACTAAATTCAGACAGCCGGCTAACTTTGTTTTATCAA
Source organism: Candidatus Omnitrophota bacterium (assembly GCA_018822885.1). Lineage (GTDB taxonomy): Bacteria > Omnitrophota > Gorgyraeia > Gygaellales > Profunditerraquicolaceae > JAHJJA01. The sequence goes on along the minus strand of JAHJJA010000047.1, from coordinate 31,508 downwards.
AACAGATGATGCCGGTATTGATCTCCTTTATCTGTTTATCCACATCATCGGCATCCTTCTCTTCGATGATACCGCGTATCGCCGCGCATTTGTCCCTAAGTATCCTGCCGTAACCCGAGGGCTTGGCCAATTCCGCGGTCAGGATAGTCGCATCGATCTCATTCTTTGTTTGATGATCAAGTAATTTCTTGACCGTGTCTTTCTTTAACAGCGGAATATCCCCGTAAAGAACAAGTATTGTGCCTTTAAAACTTTTAAGCTTTGACAGACCTGCCTTTATGGCATCGGCTGTCCCAAGAAGCTTATTCTGGACTGCCACCTTTATGCCCGGCCCTATGTGTTTGGCGATCTGCTCGTGTTTGTACCCCAGCACTAAAACCGTCTCTTTGACTTTTAATTCTTTAACCAGATCAAGCACATAATCAAGCATAGGCCTGCCGCAAACAGGATGAAGAACTTTAGGCAAGTCGGATTTCATCCTCGTGCCCTTACCAGCAGCTAAAATTATAACCGCGATATTTTTTTTCATAGTTTTTCTGTGTTAGTTGGGACGTCTGAAATCGACCGTTGCCCGGCAAGGATTCCCAACTTCTATTGCGTTCAGTTGGGATCCCGCTTGCTACCTAATACTACGGCGGGAGAACCTTGACAATCATCTTATCAAATTGGGACGCATGGATTCGAACCATGATAGCGAGACCCAAATTCTCGTGTCCTCCCATTGGACGACATCCCAAATCTAAATTCTAAGTTCCTCATACTTTGCGAGGCCGCCCTGTGCTACCATTATCCCGACGCTCGCTTACGCTCGGTCGGGATCCCGCTTGCTACCCAATACTACGGCGGGACACTACCGGGCAAATATGAACTTGCGGTCATCCTGCCTTAAAAACCGGCTGGGCTCTTTAGCTTTTCCTGCTCATACGCTTCCAGGACTTTCTTCTGCAGAAGCTCCCTGAACTGCTGGGTGATAGGATGAGCTATATCTTTGTGCTCCAACTGCGAACTACCTTGAGTCTCTTCCGGCATAGGACGGCTAGTCACAGGCAAAGTCGCGCCGCACTGGTTGCAATATTTACTGCGTAATTCGTTCTTAAAATTACATTTCGGACAGGGCTGTTTTATTTTTCTAGAAGGCATTGCGATAAAAAGCCCCGTAGAGCCCTCTATTACTTTTATATTCCTGACGACAAAGGCATTGTCAAAAGTAACAGTCGCGTATGCCTTTAGTTTTTTATCGGGAGAATCCTTAAGAGTTACCCTTACTTCGGTGATTTCCATGGCCATTACCTCCTGTTACTCTGCTTAAAAAGTCTTAGCGGCAAAAACACGCCACCGGCTGCAAGAATACGTCAGCCTTTCCCTTAAAGCTACGGCCTCCTTTCGCGAAGAAACAATTCCAAATACAGCCGGACCGCTTCCGGACATCAAGATTGATTTTACACCCAGAGCGGAGAGTTTTTCTTTTATGAGCCTGACTTCAGGATAAAGCTTTACTGTCACAGCCTCTAAGCTGTTGAATAAAACCCCATCCGGCCAAATCAGGCCCTTTTTTTCAATCACCGAAAGAAGTAGTTTAACATCGTATTTGGGCTTTGTCAACCCCCACACCAACTTTCTTGAACCAGTTTTATTAAAAGTTGGTGTAGGGGAAATCCCGCTAAAATCATCCCATTTCTTATAAATCAAAGGCGTGGAAACGTGCAATTTCGGCACAATAATAATATGCCAAAGAGTACCCTTATTAAGGAGTTTTAACGGCTTTATCCTCTCACCCCTTCCAGTAACAAGGGCAAAAGGAGAAGCGTAAATAAAAAACGGCACGTCGCTGCCGACCTTAGCGCCTAATTTAGCCAGTTTTTCCCGGGAAATATTTAGTTTCCAAATTTTATTCAAGCCTAAAAGCACTGTGGCAGCGTTACTTGAACCGCCTCCGAGCCCGGCTCCCACAGGAATATTTTTTTCAATCGTAATATCCGCGCCTTTAGTAATGCCAAAAACATCCTGCAATAATTTTGCGCTTTTATAGCAAAGGTTAGCGCTATCTTGAGGTACAGCCGCGTCTTTACAGATTATCCTGATTCTTTTATCCGGGGTTGACCTGATGATTATCCTATCAGCGAGATCGATCCTTTCAAACAGGCTTTTTAGGCTATGGTATTTATCCTTACGAAGCTTCAGGACTTTTAAATAGAGGTTTAATTTAGCGTAGGATTTGAGGACCAATTTTTACTTAGAAGATATGCAGGCTAATACGGCTTTTTCAATATCCGCGCTCGTCAGATTGTACTCTTTAAGCAATTCATCAGGCTCGCCAGATTGGCCGAACCTGTTTTTTATCCCGACGCGCAGCACTTTTGTGGGGTGATTTTCCGCCACTACTTCATCGATGCTGGAGGCCAGCCCTCCGATCACCGAATGTTCTTCGCAGACCACTATGCCGCGGGTTTCTTTAGCGGCCTTTAAGATCGCCTCGCTATCAAGGGGCCTTATAGTATGCATATTGATCAGCCGAGCACTTATCCCCTTTTCTTTTAAGCTTTTGACTGCTTCCAGCGCCTGCGCGACCATTATACCGCAGGCAAGAACCGCTACATCATTACCTTCGGTCAAGACCTGTGCCTTGCCTAATTTAAACTCTCCCTTATTCTCTAATGTAGGAACCTTACACCGTCCTAGCCGCACATAAAAAGGGCCCTTATTATTTAGCGCTGCAATTATAGCTTCGCCTGTCTGGGGGCCGTCGCAAGGAACAATAATCTTCATGTTAGGGATCACGCGCATAAGGGCTATATCTTCGAGTGCCTGATGCGTTGCCCCGTCAGGGCCTACGGTGATGCCTGCGTGAGTAGCCACTATTTTGATATTAAAATTACTATAGCTGACGGAATTTCTGACCTGGTCCCATGCCCTGCCGGTAGCGAATATCGCGAATGTAGAGGCAAACACAGTTTTGCCGCAAGAGGCAAACCTCGCGGCGGTAGCCATCATATTCTGTTCTGCTACTCCGAGGTTAAAAAATCTTTCCGGATAAGCCTTGGCAAAAAGGCTTGTGCGTGTTGAACTGGAAAGGTCCGCGTCTAGGACGATAATATCCTTATTTATCTTGCCAAGTTCGACTAGAGTCTTTCCGTAGATATCCCTTTGATATAAAAGTTCGCTCATTGTAATTCTTTCAATGCCTTTTCTGTTTCTTCTTTCGTAGGCGCGCGGCCGTGAAAATCGCAGACATGCTCCATAAAAGAAACACCCTTACCCTTTACTGTGTGCGCGATGATGATCGTGGGCTTCTCTTTTACTTTCTTTGCCTCTTCATATGCGGACAGGATCTGTTTCATATCGTGGCCGTTTATCTCTATGGTATTCCAACCGAAAGCCTGCCACTTGAGCACTACAGGCTCTAATGCCATGATCTGACAGATCTTTCCGTCGATCTGGAATCCGTTATAATCAAGGATAGCGCAGATATTGTCGCATTTATAGTGGCTGGCAGCCATTGCCGCTTCCCAGATATTACCCTCTTGCGATTCTCCGTCGCCAATCAAGACGTACACCCTGTAATCATTTTTATCTACCCGCGCAGCCAAACTCATTCCCAGCGCGACTGACAACCCCTGCCCCAGAGAACCAGAGGGTACCTCTACTCCGGGAGTGCGCCTGTCAGGATGCCCCTGAAGCATAGAACCAAGCTGGCGTAAAGTCATCAGCTTTTCCTTAGGAAAATAGCCTGATTCAGCCAAAACCGCATACCAAAGCGGACAACAATGCCCCTTTGACATATGAAACCTGTCGCGTTCATGCCACTGCGGATTCTTAGGGTCATGCTTTAATACCGCAAAATACAAAGCAGTGATCAGGTCTGTCGCCGAAAGGCTCCCCCCGGGATGCCCGGAACCAGCCTTAGCAAGCATCTCTACGATAAGACAGCGTATCTCTTTTGCTTTAGCTTCTAATTCTTTGATTTTTTCTTGAGATTGATCCATTTTCAATTTTTGCTTTCTATCTTTTATTCTTTAAATTTTCAAGTTTTTTTCTGACCTTCTCCTGTTTCGGATCAAGCTTTAGTGATTTCTCCCAGTTAAGCCTGGCATTATCTATATCTTTTAATTTTAAGTAGGCCTCTCCGAGATGTTCGTAGACAACCGGGTCTTCGATCAAAGTTTTAGCTCTTTCGAGCTCCTTAAGCGCCTCTTTAATCTTCCCTTTTTGAAAATAAAGCCAGCCCAAGCTATCAATGTAGGCGCCATTATCCTTGTCCTTCTCTAAAGCCTTACGTATCATGCCCTCGGCTTTATCCAGGTTCCTGTTGGACTCCACATAAAGATAGCCGAGGAAATTCAACGCCTCGGCATAATCAGGCTTAAGCTCTATCGCGCGCTTAAGTTCTTTTTCCGCCAGCGCGGACTTATTTTCCTCGTTATAAATACCGCCGAGAAAAAAATGCGCGTCGGCATCACCGGGAGACAAATCCAGAATAAGCTTAAAAGTACTTTCCGCCTCTTTTGTTTTCTTCTGCTTCAAATATACTGCCCCAAGGCCTTTGTAGATATTGATATTACCCGGGTCAAGTTTTGAAGCGTTCTTTAAAGCTGTTTCGTATTCCTGGGAGGCCAGCTCGCCCTTATTCTGAGAGGTATATATCAGCGCCAAAATGGCGTGCGGCTCGACCGAATCAGGGTCTAATAGGATGGCCGTCTTAAGCTCATCTATTGCCTGAGCTGCCTGATTTTTCTTCAGGTAATTAGCAGCCAGGCTTAAATGCATAAGCACTACCTGGGAATCAAACCCTATAGCCTTCTTATATTCCTGGATAGCCTTATCGATCTCGCCCAAATCCTCATACATCACTCCCATGATATAATGAGAAAGTGCGGATGAACTTTTCTTATCCAGGCAATATATGTCTGTTCTTAAGCTAAAACAAAACAAAAAGCACAAAAACAGGCCCCATGCGCGCTTCTTCGCGTTAGAAGTCATTATCGGAATAGCCCCTAAACCTACTTGTTATCGGATTAACCCCAGGCTCTCTTCTTCAGATGGCGAAGACGACGACGCAACTTCTTTCTTTTATGAGTCCTGATCTTCTTTCTTTTTCTCTTTTTACCGCAAGGCATCGTTTGCTCCTTTTAATCGCCCGCTACTAGTAAATTACTTTATTCAACGGATACTCAATGATCCCCGAGGCCCCGGCCTTCTTTAACTCCGGGATCAGCACGCGCACTACACTCTCATCTATTATAGTCTCGACCGCATACCATCCATCTTCGGAAAGTCCGGAGATAGTCGGTTTTCTAAGCGCGGGGAGTTTAGAAGTTACTTTCTTCAGATCACCTTTACGCACATTCATTTTCAGGCCTACTTTTGCCTCGGCGGCAATGGCGCCCTTTAATAAAAGTGCTATCTCCTCCATCTTCGCCTTCTTCCAAGGGTCTTTAAACGCTTTTTTATTGCAGATGAACTGCGTAGTGGATTCGCAAAGAGTGGCGATCTCGCTTAATTTATTTGCCCTTAGGCTTGAACCGGTCTCGGTAAGCTCGACAATAGCATCGACTAACCCGGCGCTTACCTTGACTTCTGTGGCGCCCCAGCTGAATTCAACATCGACCTTGACATTGTGCTTTTTAAAGTAATCTTTGGTGACATTAACCAATTCCGTGGCAATGCGCTTTCCACCTAGATCCTTCACCGACTTTACTCCGGAATCCTGCGGTACAGCCAGGACCCAGCGCACCTTGTTCATGCTCTGCTTGGCGTAAGCCAGATCAGTGATCCTTACCACGTCAGACCTGTTTTCTAAAATCCAGTCATTGCCGGTGATCCCGCAATCAAGCGCTTCATCCTGCACGTAACGGGACATCTCCTGCGCGCGCAGCAATACCGCTTTTATTTCGGGGTCATTTATCGACGGAAAATAAGAGCGCTCATTAGGAAGCGAAACATTGAATCCGGCCTTTTTAAATATTTTAAAGGTCGCCTCCTGAAGGCTGCCCTTTGGTAAACCTATTTTAAGCACTTTTTCTTTCATTTTGGATCATCCTTTTTATTTCAAGCTTTGTTTTACTGCGGGAGTAGATTTTCTTACTCTTTTTGACCCGCGTCCGGGGGTTTATCTTCCAGGTTTTCCTTATTTTAACCGGCCTCTTTAACACGAGGAGTTATTATACCTATATATTATTGATTTGTAAAGATTTGTTTTCCTCTCACGCTGTCAAGACCCGGTCTTAACATTGAGATAGAAAGTCAAGACCGGGTCTTGATCGCAAGAATTATCCCAAAACTACCTCGATACTATTTATTTTATCAGACGGTAGAGCAATTACGGTTTTGCGGGGAATCAAAACTCTGTTATCCTCTTTTATCAATAGATTACGGTTGTTCAAACTTGCCCTTTTAATCTGTAATTTAGCATTAGAGGCCTTGCGCGGACAGACAAAATTCACTTTAATATTTTTCCCGGCAAAAACCCTTTCAATGCTCAAGGTCTTATTTTTGCCGAAATGCTTGGCGCATAATTTAGGCTCGATGAGCAAGTCTCCTGCCTCACCCCTTACCCCAAAAACCTGTGTGAGCATAGTCAGCACAAACCAGCTTGCGGAGCCGGTCAAATAAGAATACATCCCTCTGCCCTCCGGATTAAAATATTCCGGCAGACAAGGATAAATCCTGCTTTTTCCGCTATCCATAACCATATTATAAATAGAACTTAAAACGCGCCAACCCTCTAAGTTGTAGCCGCGCCTGTAAAGCGCAAAGGCAAACATCACGATCATATGGTTAAAAAACGAGCCGTTCTCCTTCTCGCCATAGGCGAAGGAAAACGCGCGCCCCAAGTCATGCTGTTCCTTTTTGAAATCGGTATTTAGATGATAACCGTTGAGCTTTTTATCCAGAAGGTATCTATCGGCGCATTTTAAGATCTCTTTTATCTGGCTGTCAGTAGCGGCGCCGCTCATTATCGGAAACACCTGCGATGTCAGGCTCATCCTTAAAAGGCCATTGACTTTTCCTTCCACGCGCCTGCAATTGTCATCGTAATAACCGTTAAAAAAATCATCCTTTAACCATTCGTTCTTGCGCACACGCGCCATCAGCCATTCGGCTTTTGATTTCAGGTCTTTGGCCAACGAAACCGCATCTACTTCAACCTTAGCCCCTGAAAGCGTGCCTTTTGTCCTCGTAAAATACTCATCCAGCAATTTATGTTTTGCCTGAATATTGTTGTAATCGACCTTCTTCAAGAGGATCTTTAATTCTCTGGCAAAGAAAATCTTCTTTCTTCCGGCCTTAAACAGGAGCTCTGATAGGCGTAAAAGATTATACGCGTACATCGCGCTAAACGCCACGCTCTCGCCGTTATCTTTAGCCATATCAAGCCCATCATTCCAATCGCCGCCCTCAAGACGGACAAAGTTATGTTTACCGACATTAAAAAACTGCGCCAGATTCTGCACTAACAGATGCTCTAAGATAGTCGAACGATAAAGCTTGCCTGAAGCAGTCTTTAATTTGTTTTCAAAATAAGGCTTCCATTCTTTATCTGTTTTTTGAGAGCGGAAAATATGCTGGTCGCGAAAATAAGTCGTCTCTTCAAACAGGATTTCAAAATCCCCTGTCTCATTCATATATAGATCAAGGGTGATCAACGGCCAGACCCCATGGTCCATCCAAACCCTGGGGATATCATTACGGTCGGCTATAAACTCACCCGGCTTGTTGCCGATAATTGTAGCATTTGAACCGTCGATCCTTACGCCGGAAAAATTATTGATCAGGAGGGCGCGCACCTCGTTGGGGTTATTAAGTATAAGGCTAAGGCAATCCTGCCATAAATCGCGCCAGCCCCTGCCCCCCTTACCGTAATCAAAGTCCGGCAGAAAAGAACAGCCGAATATCCTTCTTAATGTAGGCTGGATACTCACCCAACGGAACCACCGGTCAAAATCATCGTCGCCCGTAGAAAGCCTTATCTTCTCTGAAACCTTAACCCAGGATTTTTTTGTCGATTCCAATGCCGCGTTGACTTTAGAAATGGATTTAAATCTTCTGATGATCTTGTTTATCGAAGCGGTATCATCACTGATTCCCATCAGAATGATGTAAGAATGAGCGGCTCCGGGCGCAAGGCAGATACTTTTAAAACCAAGGGCGCCTATAGCCTCTTTACCCTGAATAGGGCTTTCATCTGGAGATAGATTATTAAGGACAGAAAGCGGCGCCTCCAAGTCCCCACCCTCACCGCAAAACATCTCCTGCGTCGGATACAGGTATTGCGGCGCCTTAAAATCTTCATCCCAGCCTAAAACAAAATAATTTTCCTTATTTGGCTTATGGCCTGCTTCATCAAAAGAAAGAGTCGGCTTTGAAATGACTCCGAATTTATGCAAATAGATCCGTTGCAACAATGAAGACACATGCCTGTGGTCGCGGATGTTATTGGCGCTGCGCGCGTAAATCGGGATCGCCGCGGTTGGAGTCAATTGGATTTTCTTTGAGGAAATATTTTTCAGGCTGACCCGCATTATTTCTACCGGCTCGCCTGTCGAGGGGACAAAAGAAAGTATTTCTGCGCTAAGGCCTATTTTTTTGTTGGCCCTTGTGACTTTTTGCCAAAGCAGGCCTGCGGAAAAGTCAGCCTTATCCTGCTTCAGTTGTTTTATATCCTTAGAAACCCCGGTTGCTGACCATATTTTATTTTTATCAATGTAAATCCAGAAATTACGGGATGAGCGTGAAACTGTCAGATCAATGCGGGAAACAGGGGTAAGCAGGAATGAATTTTGTCCGCTTTTAATATCTCCGTGCAGACTGGGGGTGATCGAGGACATAAGATGATCATTGCATAAAGGCAGATACAGCGAATTAAGATTTGGGGCGGTTTTAAACTCAAAACTTGCGGCAGAATCGGAAAAATTCCAGAGATTTTTCATATGGATAGAAAAAATCCCGCCAAGAGAATTGGCGGGATCATAAAATCATTTGGCTTGATTATTACTGCTTGGTTCCCGACGCCTCTTGCAGTTTTACAAGAAAACCCGGCTCTACAACATAACCCAAAGACTTGGACTTTTCAATATCCTGCCAACTCTTATCGTATTCCTTCAGGAAAAAATACGCCTTTGCGCGGTTATAATAAGCTTCGGGGCTCAAAGGCTTTTTTTCTATTTGCTCGGTAAATACCGCAATAGAATCCCTAAGCCCTGTTTTATCCTGCTCTGAAATAACGATTACACGTTTCTCTTGGACCTGGACTTTCTTAACCTCAACACCCCCGCACCCCTTATCTTCTTTGGGAGCTGTGGCGCATCCGGCCAAAAACAAAAAAACAAAAAGCGATAGTAATATTTTCATGTGTCCCCTCCATGCTTTGATTATCTTTAATGGAGTCTAAATTGGTTGCGGGGATGCGATTTGAACGCATGACCTCAAGGTTATGCATACTACTTCGGCTTTCGCCGCTTTGCCGCTACTCTGGCAAATTCGTAGTCTGGACTATATCTTGGCCCTTCCTTAAGAAGGGTCTCGGCCGTTTAGTCTCTACACCTTCCTGTGCTGCTTCGTTTTGCAAAGCAAAACTGCGCAGGCTTGGCTCGGTATTACCCTTTCGGGCTTCACCGAATTTGACCGACTATCCTTCAGCCGTTACCGGCTGAATAGCCCATCGTACGCCCATACATGTATAGGCGAGACATTGAGCCTTGCGAGCTACCAGGCTGCTCCACCCCGCGAATTTATTTTCCTTAGCGAAATCTTATAACAGTCCCTTGGCTTCGCCTCTAAAATTTCATTCGCTATTGCTGATTATACCCTAATTTTGATAAAGAACAATTGGTTTCAACTATCTCTTCTTCTTTTTTTCCGGTATCATCTTTATCGGGATCTCGCCCTTGCGCACTACGCCCATCTTCTCACGGGCCAGTTTCTCCAGATAAACAGGATCATTCTGGATGCGGTTGAGCTCCTCCTGCAGCAAGGCATTCTCCACGTGCAGGTTCTTGATCCTTCCTTGTAAATCTTGGTTACGGTCTCTTAATTCCTGAAGCTTAGTATAACCCGGCAAAAAGAGGATCAGAAGAAGTACGGTAATCCCAAAGAGCCAAAATGCTTTTCTTAGTATCGATAGCATTCACTATTTCCAAAGCGTTCCGAAATACACTGCTTTCTTTCCCAGCTCCTCTTCAATACGCAAAAGTTCATTGTATTTACAAATCCTGTCTGTGCGTGAGAGCGAACCGGTCTTGATCTGGCCGCATCCGGTTGCGACAGCTAAATGCGCTATGGTAGTATCTTCGGTCTCACCTGAACGATGAGACACGATAGCGGCGTATTTATTCTTCTTCGCTATATTGATTGCTTCAAGTGTTTCGGAAAGCGAGCCGATCTGGTTGACTTTGATCAGTATAGCATTACCAATTTTTTCTGCAATGCCTTTTTTAAATATTTTCGGGTTGGTCACAAAAATATCATCTCCGACTAATTGCGCCTTTTCACCGATCGCCCTGGTCATCTCCTGCCAGCCTGCCCAATCATGCTCGGAAAGACCGTCCTCGATTGAAAGGATCGGGTATTTAGCCAGCCAATCCTCATAGATAGCGATCATCTGCGCGGATGTCTTTTTGGAACCGTCAAAATTATACACGCCGTTCTCGCAGAATGAGCTTGCTGCGCAATCCAAGGCGAGATAGACATCTTTTCCGGGCTTGTAACCTGCCTTCTTAATCGCCTCAATTATCAGATCCAGGGCTTCCTGATTTGACTGAAGATTAGGGGCAAAACCTCCCTCATCTCCGACAGAAGTAGAAAGTTTCTTTGACTTAAGGATCGACTTAAGGCTGTGAAAAACCTCCGTCGCGTAGCGCAGGCACTCACTAAAGGTAGGAGCACCTACAGGCATGATCATAAACTCCTGGATATCCAAGTTATTATCCGCGTGCATACCGCCGTTTAAAATATTCATCAATGGCACCGGGAGTATGTTCGCGTTTTCTCCCCCCAGAAATCTGTATAAAGGCTCTTTCTTATCCAAAGCAGCTGCTTTAGCCACGGCCATAGATACCCCAAGAATAGCATTGGCTCCGAGATTTGATTTGAACTCGGTACCATCAAGGCCGATTAAAAGCTTATCTATCTGCGCAAAATCAGGGCTTAAACCGATGATCTTTTCAGCGATGACTGTGTTGACATTGTTTACCGCCTTTAAGACTCCCTTACCCATATACTTAGCTTTATCACCGTCTCTAAGCTCAAGGGCTTCCTTTTCGCCTGTTGAAGCCCCGGAAGGCACAGCAGCCCTGCCTAAAATACCACTATCTAAAAGTATATCCACCTCAACAGTGGGATTTCCGCGGGAATCCAAAATCTGACGTCCGATTACTTTTACGATCTTTGCCATCTCAACCTCCTTGAGTACCAACTCAATCCCAATTCATCCGATAGAATTGGGGGCTTAAATTTGTAGTTAAACAATAGGATACAATTATACACGCCAAAAAAATTTAGTCAAGAAAAACAACCTTATTTGTCGCAATATATTTCTTAGAAATGCCTTTTGGGTATATTCTTTTGATTTGTTTTAGCGCTTTTGCTGACGGCACATTGAATTTTTTGCCATCGTCTTATTAGGAACAGGTCTGCGAGGGATTACGGCGAGCGAAGGTCCCCAATGTTGGGAGAGGCTATCCGAGAGCGAGTGCGTAAACCGAAGCAGACGGCAAAAAATTTTGTGCCGGAAGCGAAAACCTAAAACAAATGAAACAAAAGCATGAAAGCAAATAAGGTTTGACTAATCGGGGAGGTTGTGATATTTTCTTAAGTATGAATTGGAAGACTCTCAAGTTCTACTGGCGGCTATACTGGATCCGCATAATCCTGATCACCCTTGGTTCAGGGCTTTTTATCGGCCTTATTTTCATCATCATAAACGGCATCCGCGCCTGGAACGAATCGGAATCCTACCTTCGCCAATCACAGCTAGCCACCTACCCCCTGCAAATATTCATCTGGATCATCGTCGGGCTCATCCAGGGAGCAGTTTACACCTTTATGATGTACTGGATGTTCTACAAAAGAGGTGGCCAGTCATTTACCCAAGTCAGCAAAAAATCTGTTTCCGGGGAAGAATTAGGCATTAAATGGAATGATGTCATCGGCATGGATGAGGCAAAGCAGGAAGCTCTGGAGGTTGTAAGCCTGGTCAAAGACCGCGCAGAACTACAGAAAATCGGAGGAAAGATCCTAAGAGGCATATTGATGCTTGGTCCCCCGGGATGCGGAAAGACTTACCTGGCAAAAGCCATTGCTACTGAAGCAGGCCTGCCGTTTATTTCAATGTCAGGTTCTGAATTTGTAGAGATGTTCGTGGGTGTAGGAGCCGGGCGTATCCGCAGCCTTTTTAAGAGAGCCGGAAACCTTGCTGAGCTAAAAGGCGGCTGCATCATCTTTATCGATGAAATCGATGCCGTCGGCGCGCAGAGAAGTACTAATGTGGGATTCGGCGGGCAAACAGAAACAAATACTACCTTAAACCAGCTGCTTGTTGAAATGGACGGCCTTAAAGAAAAGGAGCTGAACATTATCATAATCGGGGCTACAAACATGGCAGAAAGCTATCTTGACTCTGCGCTTCTGCGCCCCGGAAGATTCGATCGCAAGATTTACGTTGATAAACCAAACCTGGAAGAACGCGAGAGGCTGTTTGCCTACTATCTTAGAAAAGTACAATATGACGCCGAGAGCGTCAAATTAGACCGCCTGGCAAGGATCACCGTAGGAAACAGCCCGGCTGATATTTCTAATATTGTAAGAGAAGCTGCCCTCATTTCTGTGCGTAACGGAAAAACTTTTATGACCATGAAAGAGATCGATGACGCGCGCGAAAGAATCGCTCTCGGGATAAAACGCAGAATAAAATTGAGTGAAAAAGAAAAACAACAGATCGCTTATCACGAAGCGGGGCATGCAATCATCACATATCTATTAGCCCCAAGTAAAGATGTTTTTAAAATCACGATCACTCCGCGCGGCCAAACCGGAGGAGTCACCTGGGTGCCGGAAAAAGAGGAGGTTTTCATTGAAAATCAAAACCAGTTGCTTACCGATATTAAAATAAGCCTTGGTTCTTACGCGGCCGAGAAGATCAAATTCGGCTACACCACTTCCGGCGTAGGAGGAGATTTTGCAAACGCCCTCTATACGGCTCACAATATGGTTTGGCGCATAGGAATGGGCAAATCCGGATTAATCGGTGATTTTCACGCTTTAGATTTCTACAAACGATTCGGAGGCAATGTCCTTATTTCCGAAGAGACAAAAATGCGCCTTGATAATGACGTCCAGCACATAATGAAGACCTGCCTTGACGAAGTTACGGAACTATTAAAAAAAGATATACCGTTGATGGACAAATTAGCCAATGAACTCGTATTGAAAGAAGAGCTAAACTATGATGAAATTGAGGCTATCTTTAAGGAATTCGGCAAGAGCAAGCCTTAATTTACTCATCATTGCCATCCTAAGCGGGTGCACATCTTCTACTTCCCCATCCTTCCAGAAGACTTCCATTGCTTTCTCAGTAAAAAATATCTGCAAAAACGAATATAATATCGACGCGATCTGCCGCCTTACAGGCAACACTCTGTGGGTATACGTGCCGCTTGAGAATATCGTAACCAAGGCTGAAAAACCGGAAAAATTCACGGAGAAGTTTCAGATCTTAGAAAACAAATCCACGCCTAAAGGCTATCAGATTTCTATCGAATACCTGATCAAAAAGGTCCCGGAAAAAGAGCAATCCCAGGATGTAACCCTGGATAAAAAGGCTGCCGAAAAGATGTATCAGGTGCGCAATGTCATTCGCCGGGTGCTCTTTAGTATGCAAAAAAACCCCGGATCAGAGCCGGAGTTCATATGTATGATCATCGCTGATATAAAATACGGCTTCGCCATAAAAGAACTGACCTATTATCAGGACCTAAAAAAAGTTTCCTACTCTCTTATGTCTGTGACCGAATATCAACACAGGATTATCCAAGAGACAGAAATATCTCCTGATTTTATCGATAATACTACGGGCGACAAGATCGACTACAAAGAAATAACTATGCCGGAATTCATCGCGCGTCAGATTGAATACCGGATAAAATTAAAATTTCAGAAACCAGAAGTGGATTATAACGCGGAAACGGATAAAGAAATACTGAATATCGCTTCTTCTACAATAAGGGCTTACGGTTTTAAAGATTTTAGGGAATTTGAATTCAGGAACCTGCTTACCAAAAATACACTTATCTTAAACAACGCGGCAGTCTGGGAGAAATCTAGCGACTAGCGATCTTGACTTTCCTTTTAAATATCTTTAACCTTCCTTCGACAAACAATCGGATAGCTTGCGGATAAAGCCTGTGCTCGATCTTATGGATCTTTGCCTCTAAGGATTCTAAAGAATCATCCTCTTTTATTTCAAGCGGGCACTGTAAGATTATTGGGCCGTGATCCATCTCTTCATCGACAAAATGCACAGTCACTCCTGTGGCCTTTACGCCGTACTCAAAGGCGTCCTTTATCGCGTGCGCGCCTTTAAAGGAAGGAAGTAGCGCCGGATGGATATTGAGGATCTTATTTTTAAAACGCCTGACAAATCCCGGGCTAAGCATGCGCATAAACCCCGCCATCACGATCAAACCGATTTTATTTTCTTCTAAATGTTGAATGATCCTGGCTTCAAACTCTTTTTTCCCGGCGAAATCACCTCTTTTTACCAGCGCGACTTTAACATTTGCGCGCTTTGCCTTGGCGATCGCGCCTGCTCCGGGCTGATCAGAAACTAACAAAGCTAAATTAGCTTTGATCTTACCTTGTTTTACCGCCCTGATAATCGCCGCGAAATTCGTGCCGCGGCCTGAAGCCATTACCGCTATATTCACCCCGACCTTCCTTTCCATGCCTATCCCACTCTTAGGGCGCCTCCCTGCTAACTACGCCCTGACACGTATTGTCTTCATGGGGCAAGCCTTTACGCACTCCCCGCATGACGTACATTTATGGTAATCTATTACTGCTAAATTATCAACCACTTTTATGGCGTCAAATTTGCAGGCCTTGACACACAAACCGCAAGCAATACATCCTACAGAACAGGCCGCCTTAGTATCCTTGCCCGGATCATGCGAGCTGCAGGCGACAAAAACCTTACCAGTCACCGGGACGAGGCTGAATAATTTCTTTGGGCAAGTCAAAACGCATTTATTGCAAGCTTTGCATTTAGCTTCATCTACGATCGGTAAGTCCTCTTCTGACATTGTAATCGCCCCAAAAGGACAAACCTTGACGCAATCGCCCAAACCAATACAACCATAAAAACATGCCTTCTGGCCCCCCATAATAATATTTGCGGCGGCGCAGTTTTTGATTCCAGAGTAAACAAATTTATCCTTCACTCTCTTATTGCCACCGTAACAGTAAAGAACGGCTATTTTTTTTACATTCGCTTTGGCCCCTGCGCCAAGGATCTTCGCGATCGCCTCCCGGGCCTCCTCGCTGCATACAACGCAGTGTTCGACTGAACAAGAGCCCTGGATCAAGCCTTCGGCAAAACCCATACACCCCGGCATTCCGCAGGCGCCGCAATTAGCCCCGGGAAGCTTAGCATAGACTTTATCCAGGCGAGGGTCTGTCTCAACGCAGAATTTTTTCGCTGCCAAAGCCAGACCGACCCCAAACAGCAGGCCCAAAACACCCAAAGTCAATATCGGTATTAAGATGTTCATACTTAAAATTCTCCCGCTAAGCTAATTAATTAGATTAGCGGGAGAATCCGCTAAATCCCATAAACGCCAAACTCATCAGAGATGCTACGATAAAAGCTATCGGTATTCCTTTAAGGCTTTCAGGCACATCCGACAATTCAAGGCGCTCTCTTATACCTGACATAAGTATAAGCGCGACAAGAAAACCGACACCCGCGAAAAATGCCTGGAATGTGGAATAAATAAAACTCGCCTTGACAGCCTTGCCGCCTGAATAGAAATTATTGATATTGAGTATGGTGACTCCCAGCACAGCGCAATTAGTGGTAATCAGGGGAAGGTAAATACCAAGGCTCCTGTATAAAACATTGGAATATTTGCGTATGACCATCTCTATAAACTGCACAAAGGCCGCTATTACAAGGATAAAAGTTATTGTTCTTAAATATCCTATATTAAACGGCAGAAGCAGATAATTATAGATCAGCCAGGTCATTATCGAGGAACAAGTCATGACAAAAATAACAGCCGCGCCCATTGAAAGCGCTGGCTTACTTTCCTTTGAAACCCCTAAGAATGGGCAGAGCCCGAGAAATTTAGAAAGGATGAAGTTATTGACAAAGATCATGCTTATTGCGATAGCAATAATCTTACCTAGGTCCATTAACAACAGCCTCCTTTTCTGCTAAGATTGGGCTTACCGCGTAAATTCCTTAATAAATTAGTAAGCCCGATCAATAAACCCAGAGTTAATAATGCTCCAGGAGCAAGGATCATCATGGCCACCGGCTCAAAACCAGGCAGTATCTTTATACCGGCAATACTGCCAGCCCCTAAGATCTCTCGGATCAAAGCGATTACACTTAAACCGATTGTAAAACCAACCCCCATACCTAACCCATCGAGGATAGATGGTAAGACTTTATTCTTAGAGGCAAATGCCTCTGCCCGGGCCAGGATTATACAGTTGACCACGATCAGGGGAACGAATATCCCCAAAGCCGAATCCAGCGCCGGCAAATAAGCCTTCATAGCCAATTCACAGATGGTAACAAAAGTAGCGATTATGACAATAAAAGCCGGAAGGCGGATGCGGCCCGGAATAAGACGCCTCACCAAAGAAATAATTGTATTTGAACCGACCAGCACAAATGTAGCTGCCACCCCCATGCCTAGAGCATTGATCAGAGATGTAGAAACCGCAAGCGTAGGGCACAATCCTAATA
Source organism: Candidatus Omnitrophota bacterium (assembly GCA_018822885.1). Lineage (GTDB taxonomy): Bacteria > Omnitrophota > Gorgyraeia > Gygaellales > Profunditerraquicolaceae > JAHJJA01. The sequence continues at coordinate 14,542 of JAHJJA010000047.1, read as the reverse complement.
TTAACCCAAAGGTAGGGTTCTCGATAGTGATGCCTTTAGTAAATTCTTTTATCAGCGTCTTCATTTTACTCCGTAGACTCTCGGGCGCACATACCTGTCGATCAAAGGAACAACAGCATTCATTATCAGGATCGAATATGAGACCCCTTCCGGATAGCCGCCAAAGCGGCGGATCACAAATGTAATCAGGCCGCAACCCACGCCAAATACCAACTGCCCTTGCTTTGTCAACGGCGAGGTCACATAATCCGTAGCCATGAAAAATGCGCCCAGGATCAATCCTCCGGAAAGTATACTAAAAAGAAAATCGCCTTTTAAGAAACCCTGTTGCCCGAAGACCCAACTCAGGCCTCCGACGGTAAGTATAAAACCCAAAGGCGTCTGCCACCAGATATATTTCTTCCATAATAAATAAACGGCTGCGATCAACAAAGCCACTATGCAAACCTCGCCCAAACATCCCCCTCTCTTACCAAGAAACATATCCCAGTAAGACAGCCCCAGCTCATCCATCCCGCTTACTTTACCGAGTTTAAAACAGGCAAGGGGCGTTGCGCTGCTAATAGCATCTAAAGTAAATGGCCTTGCGAAATCAGTCATATGTTTTGGCCATGAGGCAAGCAAAAACGCCCGCGCAGCCAAAGCAGGATTGAATATATTCCTTCCCAACCCGCCAAAGGCCTGCTTACAGATAGCTATGGCAAAAAATCCTCCAACAAGCGGCATCCAAAGCGGCACAGTCGAAGAAAGATTATAGGCAAGCAAAAGCCCGGTAAGAGCGGCTGAACCGTCGCTAATAGTGATCTTTTTACGGCGCAACTTCTGGATCAAGTATTCCGTCGCAACACATGAGGCGATTGAGACCAATATCACCATAAGCGCCCGCATGCCAAAAATAAACACCCCTGCGGCCCCTGAAAGAAGTAGCGCAAAGAACACAGACCACATGATCTTTGGCGTTGCGTCATGAGAAGCTATATGAGGCGAAGAACTTACTATCAGATTATTTTGCATTCTTTATCTCTCTTTGTAATTCATCTTTAGTCTCGGAGATCTTCTTTTTAATCGAATCCATCAGGGCCGAGGAAGAAATAGTAGCTCCGCTTATCGCCTCTATTTTATCAAATGACCCAAGATCCTTGCCTTTAAATTGCTCTAGAAAAGACGTCTCCTCTATCCTGCTGCCAAGCCCGGGGGTCTCATTTTGAGATAATACCTTAACACAGATTATATTAAAATCAAGACCAAGCCCTGTCAGGGCCTGGATGTCGGAAGAGTATCCTGTTGCTTCGGTTTTAATAGCAAAACCCATAAGTTTACCCGATTTATTATAAGCGCTGTAATAGAGTAACTTCTCGCCTTCCTTTACCGGTCTAAAATCATCCGCTTGAGGGACTACCTCTTTAAGCGCCAGCTTCTCTGCCTCCTCCTTCTGGAGCGCGATCTTTGGCTGTGCAGCGCTATTGACCACAGCCAAAAGCGTCCCGGAAATAAAACAGATCACCCCTAACACCAAACTGTACCTGACTATCTCTTTCATCTTGCCACCTTCATTTTTGCCTGCTTTATTAGCTGGACGAGATTTATCTTCTGCGGACAGGTATAACTGCATACACCACACTCCATACAGTCCATGCATCTGTGATCATTAGCCAGATCCCACCTTTCTTTCTGCGAAGCCATAGCAATAAGGCAAGGCATAAGGCCCACCGGACACTCCTGGACACAGCGACTGCAACGTATGCAAAGAGCGTCTTCTATTGTCTTGTAACCGGTGTCGGATAAAACCAGGACGCCGTTTGTGCTTTTAATTACCGGGACCTGGTCAGTAAATTGCGCAAACCCCATCATCGGACCTCCCATGATTATCTTTGATGGTTCTTTACTCCGGGGGCCACAAAAATCTATTAATTCTTTTATCGGCGTGCCAATGCGCGCAAGAAGATTCTTGGGGCTTTCAAGGCAATCCCCTGTCACTGTGACCACTCTTTCATATAACGGCTTACCTAAATAAACCGCTTCATATATAGCAAAACAAGTAGCCACATTCTGCACCACCACCCCGATATCAAAAGGCAGCTTACCTGAAGGCACTTCTTTTCCTAAAACATTCTTTATAAGCTGCTTCTCCCCTCCTTGCGGATAAGCGGATTTTAGCACTTTCAACTTGTAACTTTGCCCACCTCTTGCGAAGTCAGAGGGTGACTTTGTGACCTGGTGAGTTATAATCTCAATCGCTTCCGGCTTATTATCTTCAATACCTATATAGACATCCTTGGCCCCGACGCATTTAGCCACCAGCTCTGAACCCAGAAGAATCTCCTTTGCCTTCTCAATCATAAGCCTTGAGTCACTGGTCAAATACGGCTCGCATTCAGCGCCGTTAATAACTAATATATCCACAGGCTTCGGAGGATTAAGTTTTATATGCGACGGGAAACTTGCCCCGCCCATCCCGACTATCCCGGCCTCGAATACGATGTTACGTATTACTTCGGGAGTCAATCTGCCTACTTCTTCTTGTGACCTGGCGACCTTCTGAACTTGTAACTTATCTAACCCGTCATTCTCGATCACGATTGCTTTGCAGCGCCCCAACACAGGATGCGGCCACTCCTGGATCGCGCCTACTTTGCCGGAAACAGAAGAATATACCAGTGAAAATACATGCGCCTGAGCAGCGGCTATCTTCTGCCCCAAAAATACCGGATCCCCAACCTTAACTAAAGGCTCGCACACCTTACCCAGATGCTGGGATAAAGTAATATAGACCCTCTGCGGCATGGGAAGGTTTTCTATCGCCTTATGTTCTGTTTGCTGTTTATGCTCTTCTAATCTAACCATGGAATCCTACGATGAAAAATAAGATTAATAATACCCAGCGCGATAAAAACACACCCGACGATTACAAGTATTAGCGAATTTGAAAAACGCTCCGCGAGGATACTGCTTATCCACATGAATAATAAAAATCCAAAATGCATTACGATTTCTAAGGAGCTAAAGATCTTGCCCCGCATATCATTATCGCTGGTCTTATGGATAATAGTATTGACCACAGACATGATCGGCGAGACCAACAACCCGAACATCAACGCAAGGGCCATGGCAATGCCAAAATGAGGATACCTGCTTAAACTTAAGGTAAAGCAGATGATCAGGCCGCCGCTTAAGATAAATGCCACAAAGATCGCCTTATAATGAGAGACCCTTTGGCAGAATTTCCCGTAAGCAAGCGTCCCCACAAACAGCCCTGCCCCTAAAAACATGATCAAAAGCCCAAGGTCTTTAGTCGCAGAGTGCAGGGTATTTTGGATAAATACGATAGAGACAACCGATAGAATGCCTAAAGCAGAAGCTACTACAAAGAGAATCCAGGAAGTAAATCTTATATCCTTTTTGCTTACAAAATAAATAAACCCCTCTTTTATTTCCTGCGCAACTGACTTCTTGATCACCTCGACTATCTCTCCGCTTATCCTCTTAAAGTTCATTTTCACTGCCCAGCGGGTCGAAATAGAGAATATTAGCAATGCGGAGACAAGAAAACTCAAGGCATCCAGATAGAACCCCTTTTCAGCCCCCACCCATTCTACCAAGACACCTCCGACTCCAGAGCCGATGACAAAAGCGATCATCCCTGTCACATTCACCAGCGAATTAGCCATTAAAAGATGTTTCTTCTCCACCAGATCAGGAACAATAGCTAACTTCGCAGGCACAAAGAAACGCGCCAGACAGAAGATCAGGAATATGATACAATAAGCTATGGGCAGATTCCTCTGATAAAATAAAAAAAACGGGATGATCAAAACCAAGAGCATCCGCAGAAGGTCGCAAAGATACATCGTCCTGCGCCTGTCCCACCTGTCCACATAAGCCCCGGCTATCGGGCCGATAAGAAAAACCGGGATTATCGTAAACAGGAGGATCTTGAATATTTCGGCGGGCGAACCTTGGTCTTTTTTAGAATAGGCAAAACCGATCAGGGCCATAAACCCCAACCTGTCACCAAGTTGGGAGATTATCTGGCCGACCCACAACAAAAAGAAATCGCGGTTCTTTAATACTTCTCTTATTTTGGGCATAAAGACAAAATTTAGCCGATGAGAGGGATCGAACCTCCGGCCCGCGCTTTACGAAAGCGCTGCTCTACCAACTGAGCTACATCGGCATATGATAATCCTACCACCAATCTACCAATCCCGACGTTCCGACCAAACGACATCTAGTGTCGGAAGTCGGGACCCCGACCGAGCGTAAGCGAGCGTCGGGGCTGAGCTACATCGGCATATGATAATCCTACCACCAATCTACCAATCCCGACGTTCCGACCAAACGACATCTAATGTCGTAAGTCGGGACCCGAATGCACGAAGCGCCTTTCGGGGCTTAAGCTACATCGGCAAACTGCTAAAATATTTATGTAATTATAGCATAAAGTTTAGATTGACAATATAAAAAAATGTGTTATATTATTTTCAAGCTACAGAAACAAAGGAGCATAGCGATTAGTAACATGGACGAAACCGTAAAAGCAAAGAACTAAACAAAACGCTTTACGGTTTTTTTGTTGTAAAGGGGGTGAACAGAAATAAATGGCAAAAGGCAAAGTAAAGTGGTTCTCGAACCAAAAGGGTTACGGCTTTGTCACTGGCGAGGATGGAAAAGACGTCTTTGTACACTACAGCGCGATCAAGTCAGAAGGCTATAAATCCTTAGCAGAAGGCGACGCAGTCGAATACGAAGTTACCCAGGGGCCTAAGGGCGACCAGGCAACCAACGTTTCGAAAATATAAGCTAAAGCATTCTGACACACAAAACCCCGCAGAGAAATCTGGCTGCGGGGTTTTTCTTTTTGGATGCAGAAAATACCTAATTTAGCTGTCTGTTCACTTGATCCGAAATATATGAGCAGGGGTTATGGCAGGATCAAGTTCAACATAGTTCCACTCGCCATTCCAGATATAAGTTTCATTGTTCAATAAATCCTCGACTTCATAATCTTCGTCGTCCGGCAAGCCAAGTTCGCCTAAAGGCACACTTACCAGGCCCGCATGCGTGTTGCGCGGGTCAAGATTTACAACGGTCAAAATTACGCTGGACAGATCTCTAGTGGCTTTTACATAAGAAATTATGTTGGGGTTATTCGTTTCCCTGAGGCTTATATTGTTTGTTTCCTGAAACGCCGGGTTTTCCTTCCTGATCTTGTTTATTAGGGTGACTTCTTTCTTAATATTGCCCGGCGCGTTTAGATTCCAGTTTTTTAATTCATACTTTTCGTTGTTTACATACTCTTCTTTACCCGGATAGGGCTCGTTCTGGCAGGTTATGTAGGCGCCCCCATATATCCCGTAATTAGAAGAAATCGTGCCTGCAAGCACAAGCCGTATGATAAAAGCGGGCCTGCCTCCTTTCTGCAGGTATTCGTGCAGGATATCAGGAGTATTCGGCCAGAAATTCGGCCTGAAAAACTCAGCAGCTGCGGTCTTGGTCAAGTCATTAATATATTCGACAAGCTCATGCTTTGTATTTCTCCAGGTGAAGTAAGTATATGACTGTGAAAAACCAACTTTTGCAAGCATGTTCATCATCTTCGGCCTGGTAAAAGCCTCGGAAAGAAAGAGTGTGTCAGGATATTCTTTTTTTACCTCGGCTATTAGCCATTCCCAGAAGGCGACCGGCTTTGTGTGAGGATTGTCTACCCTGAATATCCTTACCCCCTTTTGTGCCCAGAAGATGAAAATTGATTTTAACTCTTCCCACAACTCTTTCCAGTTGTCTGTTCTAAAATTAAAAGGGACGATATCTTCATATTTTTTCGGTGGGTTTTCAGCGTGCTGGATAGTCCTATCCGGCCTCCAGGAGAACCACTCGGGATGCTCTTTGATATACGGATGGTCATTTGAACACTGAAAAGCAATATCAAGAGCTATCTCCATCCCGTGTTTTTTGGCCTTGGCAACCAGCGAAGCAAAATCCTCAAAACTCCCCAGCTCTGGATGTATTGCTTTATGCCCGCCCTCCTTCCCACCTATTGCCCAAGGGCTACCCGGATCTGAAGCTGTGGCTTTTATAGAATTATTCTTGCCCTTCCTGTTTTTTACCCCTATTGGGTGGATGGGTGGAAAATATAGAACATCAAAACCCATACCTGCGATTTCCGGAAGCAGTTTCTCACAATCCTTAAAGGTCCCATGCTTACCTATCACCCTGGAAGTTGAACGAGGAAACATCTCGTACCAGCTGCTAAAAGATGCCCTGTCCCTCTCCACTTTCACTTCAAGTTCGTTGTGATATTGCGAGATAAGGGCCTTTTCAGGATATTTTTTCATAAGCTCAAGGAGCTCTTTACTCAAAGCTGCTTTTATCTGATCCTTACCCTTACGTTTAATTTTTTCAATATATCCGGATAATTTCTCCCCATCTTTCTTCCCTGCCCTTCCCAATGCTTCCTCTATCAAAGAAACGCCTATTAAAAGATCTACAGCAACATCCTGTTTTACCGCGATCTTTTTCTCGAGTTCGCTGCGCCAGGTCTTAAAGTGGTCGATCCAGGAACGCACCGTGTAAAAATAGGTACCTTCTTTTTCAATCTCAAAATCCCCGAGATATTCGTCGTTATATTGCAGGAGCAGTTCTTTTTCCTGCCATGTCTTATCCGAAGCATGAGAATAATGAAGAAAAGCCGTCTTCTCATCGTGCCCATCTGAAATAATATGGGCCATGACTTTCACGCGCTGTCCGGGCACCCTTTTTATCGGATATTTTCCATTGTCCACCTCAGGCAGGACCTTTTCAATAGTCACACGCTGTTTACCTTTGACGTCTAGCGCACCCTTCTTTTCAATAAGGTGCTTATAAAAATCAAGGGTCTCCTCGGCTATACTCTTCCAGCTGAAAAGCTCCACTACCCGCTGCCTTGACTTAAGCCCCATATCTCTAAGTTTACCGGCATCGTCTATGATAGAATTGATCGCGCAAGCTAAATCCTCTGAGAATTTTTCCGGCTCAACCGGCTCGAAGTCATTGGCGCCTTTGTGCTGGATCGGCACCAGTAACCCTGTTTCATTTGGCACGACTATTTCAGGGATGCCTCCTACTTTTGTCGCGACTACCGGGGTCTCGCACGCCATTGCCTCAATATTGATTATGCCAAAAGGCTCATAAACCGAGGGACAGACAAAAAGTGCTGCCTGTGAATAAAGCGCTATGATATCTTCTTTAGAAACCATTTCCTCTATCCAGATGACTTTATTCTTTGTTTCTTTTCTGACCTTCTCAACTTTGACTTTCATTTCCTCCACTATTTCTTTTGTGTCAGGAGCGCCCGCGCATAAAACCACCTGATGCCCCGCTTTAATGTGCTTGATCGCGTTCACGAGGTGGATGATCCCTTTTTGCCTGGTGATCCTGCCGACAAAAAGTATATACGGGATTTTCGGGTCTATTTTGTATTTATTAAGGACTGCCTTGTCCTTAACCGGCTTATATTGATTTAGGTCAATGCCGTTATAAATTACTTTGATCCTTTCGGAAGGCACGTTATAGAGGTCCTTGATATCTTTTCTCATTGCTTTAGAGACCGCTATGACACCATCCGCGTTTTCATAAGCGGTCCTTTCAATCCAGGAACTCGCGTTATAAGCGGTACCGAGCTGTTCGGCTTTCCACGGCCGGTGCGGCTCCAGGGAGTGGGTTGTCAGGACAAGCGGAATGTTTAACAGCTGTTTTACCATAAGCCCCGCAAAGTGGCTGTACCAGGTATGACAATGCACTATATCGACATCATCAAGCTCACCTGAAATGATGATGTCTTTGAGCATGGTATCCAGGAACTTTTTATGCCGAGCGTCTTTAACCGGAAAATCATACTGCGCGCTTACCCCTTCAACTCTTAAATTTGCGCTTTCAGCCTTCTGAGCTCCAAAACAAAAGACTTTTACCACGTGCGCGCCGTTCTCCAGCCTGGAAAGTTCGCGGGTCAAATATTCAACATGGACTCCGGCGCCGCCATATACATTCGGCGGGTATTCATTTGTCAGAATAGCTATTTTCATCTTCTTCTCCGTAATTGATTATATCACAACAGAGATATTTTTTCTTTTTATTTCCTGCGCCCCTTAACTAAAAACATAAAGGGCAGTCATAATGACTGCCCTTTATGTAATGGTGCCGAGGAGAAGAATCGGACTTCCCACGCCGGCCTTTTCAGGGCCGCGCTCTACCACTGAGCTACCTCGGCAGCTATGCTTACAAGACCCGATCTTACTCCATCTATACCTCATCCTAAGATCGGGTCTTGAATTTATGAACAACTTGACTTAAAAACACCTCGTTCGCTATTGCTAGCGACTTGTAATATTCTACACAAATTTCCGCAGAAAGAAAGGGAAAAATATCAAATAAATCGCAAAAATCGCAAGAACTATCAGTTCAGGTAAAAATACCGACGTGAAACAATAAAAAGAGAACAAGGTGGCCGCGATAATCAAGAGCACAAGCAATAACAAAAACTTCGATTTCCCAAACATCTGCTTCATGCCGTCTAAATTAGCATATTTGACCCTGGAAACCATGAGAAAAGCAAGGACAGCCGCCAATAACAAAAAGAACAGTACCGGAGGAGGGGATTGGGTGAACCTTCTGTAGATCAAAATAAAGGAAGCAAGTGTGCCCCCGCTCATTGTAGTAGGCAGACCGTAAAAGTAGTTTTGCATCTTTTCTTTAGGAGTAATATTGTACTTTGCCAGGCGAAGGATAGAACAAAGTAAATAAATAAATAATACTACCGTAGGCCAGAAATGAAACTCGCTATAAACAAAAATATACCCTAAGACAACCGGGGCAACCCCAAAAGCAACAACATCCACAAGCGAATCAAGCTCCTTGCCGAATTCGCTGGGCACTGGATTCATACGCGCGACATGCCCGTCAAGGCCGTCAAAGATAACCGAAAGGATGATCGCCCAGGATGCAAAGGTAAAATGGCTCTCAAGAGAAAAGATTATCGAGATAAACCCGAACAAAAGGCTTAAAGTAGTAAGGCAATTCGCAAAGAAATTCATCATCTTGAGCTCCTAGTCAAATTTTTTCTTGGAAAAAACCCTGATAAAACAAAATATTAACAACGATAAAATAAACCCCCAGGAGAGAATAAAAAAGACCCAACCCGCAAGGCTCATTTCGCCCCCCTCTTCTTCCTCTTACTCCAGGCTATCTTGACCAAAAGCGCTAAAGTAACAAAAACGAGCCCCAAGCCGATCCTTGTCCCCAGGATAAAAACCTTATCTTGTGAAGAGACATTTGTCATAAAGATCTTAGGCAGCCACTCCTGCCAGAACCAAGCCCCGAGGATCACAAACAGGAACAACGGAGTCACGTATTTAATAATAAACTTATATATCCCGGGAATGCGCATATCCGCGCCCTTGTGGATCTCATCCCAGGCCTTCTCCATCCCGAAAACCCAGGCAAAAAGGATAGTCTCAATAGTAGCAAACAAGACCAGGAAGAATGTCCCTCCCCAAAAATCCAGTTCATCGACTACACCCCTTCCTAAAAAGAAGATAGCCGGTTGGCACAATATAAAGGTGACAACGGCAAATATAGAAACGGCTTTTTTCCTGTTGATGTCGAACTCATCCTCTAAAAATGCTACAGCCGGTTGGGACAATGAAACCGCTGAAGTGATCCCGGCGAGGAATAAAAGAAAAAACCAGGCAAACCCAAAAAAAGGCGCCAGCGGCAGCTTGTTCAGGATCAAAGGCATAGTCACAAAGCCAAGATTAAACACTCCGGAACCAGCGATCGCTTTTATATCTACAGGACCGAAGAAAACAAATGCAGCCGGAATAATAATACTAGCGCCTAAGATGACCTCCGCCAACTCATTTGTGCTAGAAGCTGTAAGCCCCGAGAGCACGACATCGTCTCCTTTAGACAAATAGCTGGCGTAAGTAAGAATGACGCCTATGCCGACACTTAAAGTAAAGAATATCTGTCCTGCTGCCTCAAGCCATACCTTAGCGGATTTTAATGCCGAAAAGTCAGGATTCCATAGAAACCCGAGGCCATTGACAATATTCCATGTGGGCTTGGCTGGATCCGGGGTGCCCAAAGTCAGGACCCTGACCATCAGGAATATTCCAAAAATAAATAAAAGCGGCATAGCTATCTTGCAGAGTTTCTCAATACCCCCTTTTATCCCGTAATATATCACCCAGACATTAAGGGCAAAGGTCACAAGAAAAAAGGTATAAGCCACACCGATGCCATTAAAATATTGATTCTTCTCAAGGCCCTGAAAGCCGCTTAAGAAGCTTTGCATCGAGGCCTGATCAGTCAAGCTTGAGTATTTCCCGAACAAGGCAAAAAAACTATAGGCCAAAGTCCAGCTTTCAATATAGGTATAATAAACTAAGATCACAAGCGGACCGAATATGCCTATGACGCCGAAATATTTTATAAACCGGTTCTTTTGCCAGATTGAATGAAATATGCCCGGGGCTGTGCCGTGCTCAAAACCTCCGCCGTAACGCCCAAGAGTCCACTCGATCCACATAAGGGGGATCCCTAATAAGACTAGCGCGACAAAATAGGGGATCATGAATGCGCCGCCGCCGTTTGATGCAGCCTTGGAAGGAAAACGCAGGAAATTGCCTAAACCCACGGCAGATCCCGCCACTGCCATGATAATCCCTAAACGCGAACCCCAAGAATCACGTTTTTGAAGCCTGCTCACCAAACCACCTCTCCAACTTGTTCAACGACTCTTCTACCTCAACGCTTAAACCATCACCAAAAACAATACTCTTTGGCTGTAAGATCAAAATAATTATATCTACTTTGAAATTGCCCTGCAAATAATTTATTGTGAGGGAAATCGAGGCATTATGGGTAGAAAAAAGATTGGTCGTTTTTAACTCATCAGCTTCCAACACCCTAAATTCTCCCGGCTTACCTCCAAAATCCACCGCGTCGATAATGACTACGGTGTCCGGTTTATCCTTAATGATCTTGCCGAGGTAATTTTCGGGGTTAGGCCCTGCGTCGTAGACTATGTGGGGGACTTTTCCCTTGATGCGGCTTGCCAAAAGCGAGCCAAAGGCATCGTCGCTTCTTAAAGAATTGCCTATTCCTAAGATCAGGGCTTTACCTTTTAGATGGACTTGCAGATGTTCTAAATCATCCATTACATAACAGCTATCGCTTCCTGGATCAAAGGCAGAATACCCTGGATCTCTTCTTTTGATAGCCTTCCTAGCTTTGCAAAAGTAAACTCACCGCTGGCGTTCTTTAATTCCCTTACAATCTGCAGTTTCTTTGGCCCGTTCTTGTACGAATGGACACTCACCACTATCTTACCGTTATCATTCTCCCAAAACCTTGAATATGCTTCTGCATCCAGACTGCTGTCATACGGCATTTAGCCCTCCCTTTTAAATTAAAACTTTTTGCCATGGCGATAAGGCCTGGTCTTATTATATTCTATTTTCTTTATTAAAGTATCCTCGAGATTGATCTTGCGCGCGCCGCAGTAATCAAAAATGCGGATACAGCAATCAGCCAACTCCTCTGCGATATTATCCACAACCCCGTGATTACGCATTGCCTCAAGCGCTTCGGATAATTCGGAATGCATAAGGGCGATCAGTTCGCCGTCGTTACGCTCGCTGTCCCACCATCCCTTTTCTTTAGCGATGCCGTGACACTCTTCAATATATTTATTTATCCCCCAATTCTTATTGTGCATCGGTTGTTCCTTTCTTCTACTCTGCTTTTGGCAATACGTCTAAAACCTTTGCGATCACCCCCTTGGCATAGCTACTTGGTGAAGATACCTCCATCTGCGTAATATTAGCGCCCGCTTCAGTAAAAAATACTCCTACGGGAGTAGTGTCGGTATCAGAGAGATAAACCGCGATCAGTTTATTAGCGACATCCTCTTTATAAACATAAGATCCATTCTTGATCAAGAGCTCTTTAACCTTATTAAAACAGGTGAAAAAATCAAGGTTCACCTGCTCCTTTATGGCATTTGGCCTGCCCTCTTCAAGGATTTTTGTCGAGACCCCGGCAAACCCGCGCGCCTTCTCTTTAAGTGAAGCGCAGCCGGATAAGACAAATACCGAAATTATAATAATTAATCCCAGGTTAATCTTACTTGTAACTTTCATATTTCCTCCTACTCATTCACTATCTGCTTGATCTTATCCAGATTCTTGCGCGCCTCCAACTCGCCTCTTCTGGCAAATTCAGCGGCCTTATGCAATTCTAACCAGTATAAACCAGAAGTGTCCGGATGTAAAATAATATCTGCTAACTGGCCCTCTTTTTGGGCGACCTCCGACTGGAGTATTTCTACAGTGCTAAAGATTGCATCCACCATATTCATCTGAAATTTCTTTTTTATGTTTAAAACCGGCTTACCCTCCACATCTTCTTTGATTTTTTCATATTGGCGCATAATATCTTCTCGTGACGGGGTGACATTAACAGCGATGATCTTTTTTACCCCGAGTTTAAACAGCGCCTCTGTAGGCAAAGGATAGATCACTCCTCCGTCGTAAAGAAACTCTTCTTTGAATTTGAATGGCGCGAACACTCCCGGCATAGCGCAGCTAGCCATTATCGCGTCCGCCAGGAGGCCTTTATCAAGGATGCGCGGCTCCTTTCTCCTTACGTCACTAGCGATAATCTTTAAGGGAAGCTTCAAATCATAAAAAGTCTTATTGCCAAGGTATTTTTTGAGAAAATTATGCAGTTTATTACCTTTGATAAAACCGGTAAAAGGCCAGGTCAGGTCAATAAGCCCCCAGATGTGTTTAGGCTCTTTGAACTCCTTTGTCATCTCCAATATCTCGCTGCTTGAGCGTCCGATCGCCCAGAGGCTGGCGATCAAGGCCCCCATGCTGGAGCCGGCGATTATATCAATGGGGATATTCTCCTCTTCGATCACCTTCAAGACTCCTATATGGCAAAACCCATAGGCAACGCCCACTCCAAACACCAGGCCCAACTGGCAATCTCCGATCTGGCGCGCTATTCTTCTGACCGCCTTGGCGTATTCGCTCTCGGGAGAATCAAGCACCAGCCTGTCGACAGACTGAAAATCTATTTTAGGCAAGGTAGCGTAGACGCCCCTGCCCAACATATCTGTTTCCTCATCATAAGAAAGTTTTGAAAGCTTGTACTCATTAATAATAATCTTAATCTTATCAAGGTTGAAATCAAACTCATCTTTTAGCCTCGCGATAAGATTATGGGTCTTTTTTAAATCTATCTCGTCGGGGCTGGAGAGGATATGTATGATATCTGACTGATTCAAGATGCTAAAGATCGGCCTGTCCATCACCGAAGGCAGATCAAGGATGAGATAATTGTAATCATTGACTAAAAGGCTTAAAACTGCTACGACTTTCTTGACGCAAGACTCATCTTCGGGATCATAATAGAAACAAATGACATCTATCCCGAACTTATTGTTAAAAATAAAACTTCTGAGCGCCGACATATTATCCGCTGTGCCGCTTGAGAGATCAAACACGGGATAATCCTTGACCTCTAACTTATCCGGAAGAGTATGAATATTTTCTTTAGGCAAGATATCCAAGATAATAACGGATTTACTCGTTTCTTTCTTGATGCTTAATGCCAGGTTGAGGGAATATACGGTCTTGCCCGCTTGAGAATAAGAACTGAATACCGAGGCGATCGTACTTTCAAAAATAGTCTTTTGATGAAGATCTTTGCGCTTAAGGCGGCGGGAGAGCGTCTGACTTAGATCGATCGCAAGGCGGGGGATTTTCTTAAGGATAAAATCAAAGTCCTCTTTTTTGATGATCAAAAGTACGGTATCATTGATCGCCTGGGCAGTAACGGAATGCGGCTCGTTTGTAAGAAGAGAGATCATTCCAAAGTATTTACCGCGATGCAAATACTCCAATACCTTTTTGTGTTCAGAGATACCCTGGGCATAGATCACCACTCTTCCCAAAACCAAGCAATAAAGCGCGCTTGGCCCAGAGCCCTCTTCATAGATCACCTGCCCCTTATTATAATCCACGATCTCGGACCGCTCCTTTATAATCTGTTTCTCCTGCTCGGACAATCCGGCAAATAAAGGAATCTCTGATATTATAAGTTCTTGAGAAATAAAGTTCATTCGAGGGCTCCGGCTTTAATTACTTCCCCAAATAGTTTTGCGCTTTCTCTGATCTTTCTTTCAAATGTCCGGTAATTGACATCGATCAATCCAAAACGGGGGGCAAAACCTTTATCCCACTCGTAATTGTCGATCAGGGACCAGTAAATATAGCCCATCACCTTTACTCCGTCCTGCATTGCGAGGCCTACTTTTAAGAGATGATCCCGGATAAAATCCCATCTTAAAGAATCATCGTCGGTACAAATGCCGTTTTCCAGGATGAATATAGGAAGATTGTATTTCTTAAAGTTCATAAGTAGACTGTAAAAACCTTCGGGGTAGATATCCCAGCCAAGCGAATTCTTCTTTAACTTGCTATGCCCGCCCGGACAG
>JAHJJA010000046.1 GCA_018822885.1 Candidatus Omnitrophota bacterium | reverse complement strand
TCGATGAAAAAGATTGTCGCAGTTGTTATTTGTGTGTTTGCCTTATTTTGCCTGAAAGGTTTTGCAGAGGAGATCAGTTCAGCCTCGCGTAATGTAAAAACTAAAACAGTGGATGTGAATAAGGACGGCAAAGCGGATGTGACTTATTACGGAGATGAGAAAAACGTGACAAAAGTAGAGGCGGATACCGATTATGACGGCAAGCCTGATGTAGTGGTGAATGTCAAAGATGGTAAGTTTGAGTCGGCTGAAGTAGATAGCGATGAAGACGGGACCCCGGAAAAGAAATTCAGCGACGTAAAAGATTTCAATGAATGGCTTAATAAAGATAACGCCGCTTTTAAAGACAGCCTTGGCTGGTCTGATTGGCAGTGGAATCTGATGAAGTTTTAACTGGTCAAATAAATGCCGCAGGAAAAGTTAATTTTTGATTACTCTTCGCCAAAAACACTCCTTCTGAAGCTTAGCGGAGACTGGCGTATTTTTGCCGGCCTGCCTTCGGAAAAAAATGTCGCTCTCCAGCTTGATGCGCATCCGGAGATCGCGAAAATCGTTTTTAATCTATCGCAAGATTTAAAATGGGACAGCGGGCTTATTTCTTTTTTTAGGCTTCTGATAAGAGAATGCACAAGTAGAAATATCCTTATCGACAGAGAGGCGCTTCCTGAAGGGCTGCAGAAGATGCTTGCGCTTGCTTTGACTGTAAAAGAGAGGATAGGGCCCTCTAAAGTTGCGCAGGATCGTTCTTTTGCAAGGGTAGGAAACAAGGTTTTACAGCTTTATTATGGCACAGTTTCTCTTCTTGATTTTTTAGGCCACATCACTGTTTCTTTCGGCCGCCTTATCACAGGCAAGGCATATTTTCCTCGAGAAGATTTTATTTATATCCTGCAAAGATGCGGCGTGGATTCTTTGGCGCTTATCTCTTTGATCAGCGTATTGGTTGGTATGATACTTGCTTTTGTTGGGGCGATACAGCTTCAGATGTTTGGCGCGCAGATCTTTATCGCGGATATTGTCGGGATCGCGATGGTGCGCGTTTTGGCGGCTGTCATGACCGGGATCATTATGTCCGGGCGCATCGGCGCTTCTTTCGCGGCAGAGTTGGGTATTATGCAGACCAATGAGGAGATCGATGCTTTTAGGACGCTGGGGATAGATCCTGTTGAATATCTGGTAATGCCGCGTCTTTTGGCTTTAGTCATAATGATGCCTGTTCTTACGATTTATGCTGATTTGATGGGTATCCTGGGAGGTTTTGTTATCAGTTCAGGTATGCTTGGCCTCAATCCGGTTGAATATTGGGATCATACCCAGACGGCGGTAAAGCTCAAGTTTCTTTGGATCGGCTTGATCCATAGTTTTGTTTTTGGTGTTATTGTCGCTGTAAGCGGGTGCCTGCGCGGGATGAAATGCGAAAGAAGCGCTGCCGGAGTCGGCGAGGCGACTACTTCCGCGGTGGTCACCGCGATCACCAGTATCGTAATCGCTACCGCGATCATTACATATGTCTGCCAGTTGCTGGGAGTCTAACTTATGGAAGTAGCTCAAAATCCGGTCATAAAGGTCCGCGATCTCGATATGGGGTATGATGATTTTATCGTGATGCGCGATCTGAATTTTGACGTAAAGAAGGGGGATATTTTTATTGTGATGGGCACAAGCGGCTGCGGCAAAAGCACTTTACTTAAGGTGCTTGTGGGCCTGCTTGAGCCGGTAAAAGGGGAAGTCCTGTTTGAGGGGAAAAATTTTTGGGATGATTATATAGAACAGCAGCTTATTATGCGCCGCTTCGGGGTGCTTTATCAGGGCGGCGCGCTTTGGAGTTCTTTGACGCTTGAGGAAAATATCGCTTTACCTTTGCAGTTATATACAAGTTTGACCGTCGGGCAGATCAAAGATGTGGTAGCCTTAAAACTTGCTTTAGTCGGCCTGGAAGGGTACCAGGATTTTTACCCTTCTGAAATAAGCGGAGGTATGCGTAAGCGCGCAGGGCTTGCAAGGGCGATTGCACTTGATCCGGAAGTCATATTTTTTGATGAGCCATCCGCAG
>JAHJJA010000045.1 GCA_018822885.1 Candidatus Omnitrophota bacterium | reverse complement strand
CGTGTGCTCTTCCGATCTCGGAGTCACCATACCCACGCACTCAACAATTTTATTAATTATTCCTTCAATAGTAGAGAAATTATCAGACTCAATAATTGCCTTAAACTCACCTGACCAATCAAGAGAAATATTTGCTCCTGTTGCCTTGCACAGCTCCTTCATCTTTTCCCAGTGTTTTTTGCTTAGTTCTTTAAGCTGGTTTTTGTCTATATACACAACAATCTTAATGCTGCTGCAAACCTCGGTCTCTAAAGTGAAATTCTGACCGTGATAACGGATATCTGCAATAAGGCTATCCGGGCTGGATTTAGCCGGAACAATCTCTATTTTATTCTTATCCAATTCAATATTAAAAGCGCGTTTATAAATCTGATACAAGGTTTCTCTTATCTCTTTACTATTACTGACGCGCCAGCTGGTGACATTATTGAAGAAATCTGCCAAGGTTGTACTCCGATCTAAATTCCATCCCCTATCTGCTCTTAACCGTAAAGGCATAATCGCATTAGAGCGCAGGCCCGTCACTTTAAATTCTGCTGAAACCTGATCAAAAGTGTAATTTCCATCTTTATACCCTGCTGCTACACTGTTTTTGAATACAAAGTTTGTATCACCGGTAATAGCATTATAAGTCCATATATCCAACACACCGACATTATAGAGAAGAAAAGCCAATCCCTTTAATTCCCCGGAGTCATCTGCGGCTTTTTCTTTCTGCGCTGACTTCTGTTGGCAAGCGGCGCGTTTGGCTGCCTCATATGCCTTAGCCTGTTTTAAGGATGCTTCGCCTTGCTCTAATTTTTGTTTTGAGTCTGCCAGGGCCTTGCGGGCTTCTTCGGCCTTAGCCATGGCCTCTTCAGCAGCTTTGTTAGCAGCTTCTGCCTCGGACTTGGCTTTAGCCCCGGCTTCAGCAGATACCAGCGCCGCCTCTTGGGCCGCCCTGGCCTTTTCTTTTTCTAATCTTGCTGCTTCGGCTTTCTTTTTCGCCTCTACGTTAGCTAATTCAGCCTGCTTCTTTGCTTCCTGAGCTTTCTTCTCAACAGCTAACCTATCCTGTTCAGCCTTGGCTGCGGCTTGAGCTTCTGCTTCTTTAGATTTCTTAACATCAGCCCCTGTTCCTGATCTTTCCGTATCATTGCCACTGAAATTTCTGGCCATCTGAGCCATAGCAGCAGTGGCTTTCGGACCAAGCTTAACAAGGCACTCGGCAGCAATTTTGCGCACAACAGGATTTTCATACCTTGAGGCTCTCACTAAAGAAGGTACGCCTGCCTCTTCTGCCGCCTGACAAACCTCTAAGACAGCGCGAACAAGTTTAAACATTGGAAGGTTCTCATCTTTATCGGTTAATGCGGCGACTTCTGGCTCATCCAAAACTGTGATTATGCTCGGCAGGACAGATGCGGCTGCAGAGCCGGCTTGAGCGATCTCGTTTGCGCGGAGAGTGCGGTTCTCGATAGTATCTTGTCTATTAGTTACGATTCTGGCCAGACACTTAATCCTGGCGGCTTCTGCTCCTGCGCTTTCTTCCGCCTTATTCTGTGCTACTTCTCCCGCTTTCACCTTGGCTTCTTTGTCAACCTTCACCTGCGCAGCATCTTCGGAACCTTTAGCTTGCGCACCCTCCCAAAGCTGTTTCATCTTTAAATAAACCGGCTTAGGCTTTCCATCCTCTGTGCGCCAACCCCAGCCATTATCAGCACCTTTTCTGGCATTATCTTCATCGCTCATAAAGGTAATACTCAATTTCCCCTTGACCTGCTCCCATATCCCTGCTACAGCATTGCTCTGTCTTTCCAGGCCTATGCCTGACTGTATACCGGCCTCTGAAATATACAATACCTTTGTCGCCCCTGCCTTCGCGCGCGCGGCATCCCAGACAGCAATAAGATCATCCACTGGCCTGCCGTAAAGATTAAAGCCGACCATATCCACGTCTGTCTTCAGCGCAAGATCAAAATGTTCGGGAAGATTACCCACATCTCCCAAAGCGGTAGAGACCATCTGCTCCTTACCTATTTCTTTATGCACTTTCTTCGCCGCTTGATCCAATATCGCAAACCAGGCTTCCACCGGCTTATGCGTCCATTGAGGATATTTATCCGGCTGGTTATATTCGTTGCCGAACTCAACGATTACATCCACCTTGCCTGATGTAACTTTTAAGATCTCCCTTAAATAAGGAATATAATTATCCGCGTCTATGCTTATTCTATTATTACGTGACGGGACATTCTCTCCCCAATATCGGCTAAGATGATCATAGGCATAATGGTTTAAAGGAACGCCGATAATCAAGGTCTTGGTTTTTCCGGCATCAACTATCGATTTTGCCATCTTAGGCGTAATCGGATAATAAGTGCGCTCTGTATCACCAAGAATAAGCGGTATATCGGAAGTATCAAAGGTCTGGGCATCGATAGTAGTGCCGTGGAAGTAAGTGTTGGCAGGAGCAAATAAAGCGGCATCGTCAGCCGAAGAGATCGCATCTTGCGCATAAGCCGCGGGGCTGTGTGTCACAGCGCCAATTACCAAGACGCCGATCGCAGCCAACCCTAAACAAACCGCGCTCTTTGCAATAAAGCCCCTAAACCAAGAACGCTTCTTAGCCGCTAAATCAGGATACTGCTGGGCGAGAATCTGATATACTGCATTTTCTATTGCATCAATTGCTGTCTGCGCTGATTCCGTTTCCCTGGTAAGCCGAGCGATATCCTCTTCTACTGCCGCATTATCCTGCTCTGCCTGCGGATAGCGCTTTAAGTAAAGCTTGGCCGCTAATTGCACCTGTGACAATGTAAAGCGCTTTACCTGTATCGCGAAATGCTTGGACTGTTTTGCTATGCTTGTCTTCTGTGTTTTCTTACCTATATTAACATCGGCTGTCTTATTGACATCGATCGGTTTACTAATGGCCTTTTCAAAAGACTCGCTCAAAACCTGTGCCAATTCATTTCTGCTAAGAGCAATTTTGTCAAATGCGCCCTCTAAACCCTGTTCATCCTGCAATACTTTCAGGATAACCTGGCGCGCCTTTTCTAACGCCTCTTGCTGTCTCTTTCTAGCTTCCTCTAATGCGGCTTCTCTTTGCTCCGGAGTAGCGTCTTCATTTGCCTCTGGCAACTCCCCTTCTTCTTCAATTATTATATTTACCAAATACCTTTCTAATCCCTCTATGCCGTTCAGTATGGAATTAGCCAAACGCTCGCTATCAACTCCGTTGGAATAAATCAGTTCATTGAGTTCGCGGCCAAAGGCGCCGTTGATCTGGCTAAGATATATTTTAAAGAATTCCTTGACGATCTGATCGAGGCTGGCTTTAGGAGCGCTTTTTCTCCAATTCTCAAGCTGTTCAACAACCGAAGTAAGCCTCTGTTCATTTATCGGCTGGTCAAAATAGGCTTGGGCAGGTTCGGATGACGGTTCATTTTCTGGGGCAGGAGTTACAGCAGGAGTTACTGCGGTATTATTATCGGTTTCTGCCGGAGGGCCAGTGGGCTGGACGTTGCCTTTTTCATCAGGGGTTACTGCTACATCTTTATCTTGCTCGACTGCATGTTCTGCCGCCGCTTTGTTATTCTCTAATACTTTAGATAATGTCGCAATCGAGGCTTTACGGCCTTCTTTTAACTCATCGGCTTCTTTCTGCGTATCCTGCTCCGGAGCCTCTGCTGGCTTAGATGCGGGAGTACCCTTCGGCTTTCTTGCTTTGACTGCCGCAACTACTACAGCGGTTGCCCTACTCAAAACTCCAGCTAGCCCCTCTTTTCTTTTAGCCTTACTAGCGGTCTTAAGCTGAACCCTTCCTAACTTTACAGGTTTTTTCTGCGCCGCTTGCTCATCTGCGGCTCCTGCTTTTTCTGATTTAGCTGGTTTCTCTAGTGCGGCTAATTCAGCTTTCGTCTTTTGTGCGTCCTCATGATACTTTATCTTAGTAACGAGCTTATTGTATAACTCCTTACTTAGATCAGCCAACTCTCTACACTCTGCATCGGTTAATCCAATAACCTTTGCCTTATTCTGTAATTCTCTCCAACGAGGCCAATTATAATCTGTGATAATTCCGGACAAATCTCTATTCCTTAGATTAAGAAGAGAAAGCAGGTCGTCACATTTTTCCGTAGTGCTTACATAATCATATTGTTTAATTAATATACCGCCCCTCACAAAAGCATGCTGTCCGCGAGTGATAACAAGCTTTTCTCCGACTGGAGTAAAATCAGGCCTTATCGCTTTGACTGCCGCGGCCACTACAACCTTTGCCCTATTCAAAACTCCTCCCCATGCCTGGCGCCTTTGGTCTTTACGAGCGGCTTTCCTGGCGGCTTTTGCCGCGGCCCTATCGGCTTTAGCTTTTGCCTTCTTCTGCGCCTCTACTTTGGCTTTTTCCGCAACATCTTTTTCTGCAGCAGCTTTTTCTACCAATGCCTTTGCTTCAGGCTCATCCTTTAATTCCTTGCGGAATTTTATCGCATAATCAATCGCCTCATCCTCGGTATCAAATGGCTTAGAATAAGCAATACAATTATCCGGGCCGATAGCAGTAGTAACTACCTGGAATTTGCCCAAGCAGGGTACAACAAAATCTTTGGCCCTTTCGCGCAGCGGCCTTGAATCTTTTATAGATTCCCTTGACTGTCCTTGAACTGCTGAGATTGCTTCAGCGCCTTCGGCGCTTCGCAATGACGCTGGTTCCCCTGTAGCATCCTGCGGCTTTGTTTCTTGTGACTCGTTACCTGTGACCTGTGACTTATCGCTTGTAACTTGCGACCCTGTATCTTGCGGCACTGTGGCTTCTTTATCTTTCTTGTCTGCACCCGGAGCCTGTTCAGTGTTACCTGCTTTTGCGGTTCCTGTATTCTGAACCTGCCCATCTTTGACTACAGCCCTTGCGCGCGTATCTGACAACTTTGCTAATTCATCCCCGATACTCTCTAGCCTTAAATCCAATCTATCGCGCTGCGGCCCTTTTGCCAACCCTGATTCGCCAGAATGCAGTTTACTGGATAACTCATAAGCTTCATCTGGCCCTAAAGTTCCGGCGGTTAATTTAGCTTCTAAGTTCTCAATTTGTTTTTCAAAATATCCGGCCCTATCTTCTTTTCTTTCGATTTCTTCTTGCTTCTTGATCGCCGCATCTCTCTTGTCTAGATACGATTTAGCCTGCTCGGCAGTAAGTATCTTTAAGCCCTTGCTCAACCTATCTCTTATCTTTCCAAACCCAACACCGTGGTCAATAGGCTCATCAGTTATCCTTCCTTCTCTTAAATCAATCCTCCTGCAGACCACAATCTTTGCATCAAGATCAACAGCTATTACCTCTCTTAGAGTCTCTTTGTTCTCATTCAATAAATAATCATTAACAGCAACAGGCGCTTGATCTTTGTCAACTATTTGCTCCTTTGTATTGCCCTGCGCTAATTCCGCCAGCCTCTTTTTACCCTCACCCACCTCTTCTTCGCTGAACTTTTCAAAGCCGTTTTCACGAGGATCCTCACCTTTTGGTTTTGCGGCATAGAATTTGACTAACTGGCCGTTTTCATCGCGCCTACTACTAAAAGCTGCAATGCTATATACCCTGCCGTCGGGAGCGATAAAATCATCGCCTACTTCGGCCTTTTCAGCGCGCTGCTGCGGAATTGCTTTTTTCCTCCACGGCCAAGCTATAAAACCAAACATCCCCATTGCCGCCATCTGATGCGAGCTCTCGGCATCGCCTGTTAATGCGCTATAAACAAGTACGGCAATCCCCACAATTGCCACTAACGCACCGGCGGCAACTGCGGATGCTCTAGGCGCCTGGGCATTTTGGCCTTTTGACATCGCGTCGCTTAAAGCATTGACCTTTTCATATAATTGATAGATACCCTCTTTATAATTATCGGCGATTCTGCCGGCCTGTTTCATGACAATACCATTGCCCTCTTCATGCTCCCAGCCGGCAATGCTCTCCAGTTCTTTCATGATCTTATCCAGCACGTCGACCCTGCGCTTAAGTAATTTTATCGCCGCAACAAACGCGCTTAATTGCATCTTGTCGTTACGTATGGAGCTCGTGAGCACATTTAAATGTTCGTGCGTAAATCCGTCAACGCGCAATAAAAATGTCAGATTATCTAACACGTTTCTCTCAATATCACTAAGGCCGTGCTTTTCCAAGAGCTGTCCGATTATATCTTTTTTATTTTCCAGCAGTTCATTCGCTGAAGCCTCTACTATCGAATCTACTCTCTTGCCCCTTAGCTCGCGTATCAATACCTTAACAAGCCTCTCAAACTCACATTTTAAGGCATTTATCTCTCTGGCGTCTACCAAGGAGGCATCGCGTACCTCGCTGACCAATAAAGAACAAGCCAGCCGGATTACCCCTTCGGAAACATCAGTTGTGCCCGTTGCAGCATCGATTTTCTCATAATGGATATCCCTTGCGCTTGGCATTGTATATTGCTCGGGCATAATATCAGAGAAATATGTAATATGGACCAACTTTGCCTCATTACGCACCTGAAATGCCTGTTTTTCACTGATCTTAAGTTCTCCTCCGGAGTGGGTTGAGAAACGCCGCTCTTCTCTGCTGGCCATAGTGTGGGTACAGGTGGGGTCAAAAAGCTCGCAATATTCATGGACCAGGCACTGCATCCTGATACGCAGGCTTTCGCTATCCTGTCCTTTAGCTATAGGCTTAAAGTAATCTTTGACCATATACCTGAAGTAATCCACAGTCACAAAAATACGAAGTGTCGGCTGCGAATTATCTTCGCTTACCTGCTGTATCATGCCTACACTATGGATCAATGTAGGATCGTCATCGTCCCTCTTAAAACCATATCTACCTTTATCATCGCCTTTGAGTTCCTTATCAAAATTATCCCCGAAGAACACTACATGGAATATAACCCGTTCTTCTTGTATTGCCTTGACTAAATTTCTGATGACTTCTTTATCGCCGTCATACGCGCTAGGCAAATGCTCATTTAGCAATTCAATCCAAGTTGCCGCCATTTTATCCTCATCCACGTACATCTGCTCTACTCTGTCCTCTTGGATCGCCTTGACAACTTCAAGAGGCATAGCCTTTAGCCTAGGCATACCACCCGGCGTATGGTCAAAAGCGATTTTTGCCTCCTGCGCAGGGCTAGCGCTCCCTCTTACTGCCACGCATGCCCCGACCGCAGCTGCCGCAGCCGCAACTAAAGTAACTACTTTGATAGCAGTCAACAGCGCCGCAGCCCCAATCAAAGGCATCAAGCCAGCGGCCAGTATTCCTAAAATCCCGACAGCAAAATAAACCTCTATATTCCTATGTGGCATAACACGAACTTGCTGTGCGGCTCTATTATACTCCGTGGCATCAGCGTAAATCACATCCTGCACCCTGCCGGCCGCTTGTTGTATAGCCTTGCTTAAAGATTCATCCTTCTCGCTCTTTAATAATTCCGGTTTAGTCAAAGTATCCGCATTTTCTACACTGACCAACTCCTTTAATACAGCGGCAGAAATCTTCTTGCCGGAAATCACTTTATTGACCGCGGTAAATGCTTCCTGCATCAACGGTTCATTCTTTATCTTATTAATAGTATAAAGCCAGGTCTTGCATACGGGTATTAACGCCGGCGGCATACTTAATGTCAATTCAACGCCCTGCGCCTGCAGTAAATGATAAACAATCCAAAACTCCTTTAACGAAGCCAGGTCTCCGCAAATAGTAACTTTTATATTATTCGCGTTTGCAAGAGCTGTAACCTCTTTAATGATCCTGATTACACGCGGCAGGGGAATGGCATAAAATCCGTCGTTTTGAGGATCCTGCCTATCCACATTATAAAGGCGAGTGATCAAATCATTTGTACCGAGGCTGAAGAATTTAACCGCGGTAGGCCGGCTAAATAATTCAGACGAAGGCAATATGCCATAAATATTCTCTACTGCCGCGGGCGTTTCTATCATGACGCCCAGCATAAAGCCATCGTCTTTTGTAATACCTTCGTTACTCATTGCCTGGAGCAACATCCCGGTAATAGCCTCAACGTCACTTCCTGTCTCGACAACTGGCAGCATAAATTTGCGATTTTCGTACCTGCGCAGACGCAGAACAGAACGCATCTGATGTATAGTGATTGCCCGGCCAAGAGGACTTTCAATGCAGAACCTATCCCCTGAATAACCGATAAGCCTGACAAAATCAGGCATCTTATCGCTTTGCGGATCCAAAGCGCGCAAAGCTGAACTTCTGCCCGCAGCATTTTCATAAGCCTCGCCGTATTCTCGCGTCAATTCTTCAAGTGAAGGAGGGAATAATTTATTAAAAAGCGCGGAGGCTTCAGTGCGGTATAAACCAAACCCATCGGCATTATAAGACTTTGCCCCTTCTTTTATCCCTTGCGGATCCTCCACATTAGCAAAAACTATCCAACCATTAGCCCTACTATTGGCGATATGGGCGCAATATTTCTCCTGCATCTCTAAAAGATGCTCCAATTCGATACAACTATTCAATGTCTTGCTGTTAGGATTCACAACCACCCGGTTGTCTTTAGTGATCAGGGCGACCTCTTCATCGACAAGGACGGCTTCGTGGCCTTTTACTATAGCAACCGGTATCCCCAGCGATTTGGCGGCAAACACATAATGAGACAAAGCCGAACCCTGGGAATTGATCACTCCCTTTACTGCATTTTTCATGCCCTCGAGGATCTGCCTGAATTCCTGAGGAGTGGGCACATAATTAAGTCTTAGAATAACCGGGCCAGAGGTATCCGGCCGCGCTTTAAATTTACAGCCGAATTCGACTCCCCTTATTAATACATCAGCCACGCGAAGGAAAAAGGCATGGAGCCTCTCGTCATTATTCAGCGTTTTATCAAAAGGCAGGATTTCCAAAAGCGCATCAAACTTTCTTAATTTTACGGTATCAAATACCTGTTCAAGTAGAATGTTTCTATAGCTAAGCTGGCTCTTCTTCTCGGGATCCTGCGTCAGCCTTTCAGCTTTGGTTTGTCTAAGCTTTTCAGAGCAAAGGGCAAGATATTTGCCTAAAGCATCAAGGACAACCGCAATGGGCTCTTCTCCTTTGCCGACCTCGCGCTCATTATAAGCATTACGCAAAGCCAGATAATCCGCCACTAACTTCTCAAGCCTGTTAAACCTCTCTTCGCAAAATTCACCCCAAATCGCCTCTTTTACGCGGGGGTGGAAATAATTATAATTACTTAAGAGGACCAAAACCGCCTCCTCAAGGATCTGAGCCGCTTCAAGAAGAGTAGTTATATTCTTTTCAGAGATCTGTGTATCTTCCCCTTTTCTCTGCTGCTCTTTCATCATCACCTCTAATTCTTTAGTATTATTGTATAAAAAGGCGATGCCGTTTAAAGCGATACTCTCTGCCCACTGTTTATAGGCAGAACCAAACTCTTCTCCTGTAAAGCGGGCTGCGGAAATTATAGCTCTATGCGATTGGCCCTCGGCCAGTTTCCGCTCGGCTAACGACCCTGTCGCAAGCGCGCGCTCTTCGGAAGAAACAATTATATCTATTGTTTGCTCAAGCCTCTGGCTCTCTTGAAGTGCCAAAGAAGCAGCCATCTCTTCGGGTACCAGCGGCATATGCATAAGCCTGTCCTCATCCTTGGTGACAGAAGCAATAATATAATCATAGATTGAAACATCGTTTGTGGATACCGCGGATATACTGGTATGCCATGTTCCGTCACCGGTCTTTTCAAATTTGAGAGAATAGGCCTTAAGCAATTTGTGCAGATGCGCATTTTTACCTGCTGCCTCTTTAAAGACCATTACAAAATCCACATTGCTATCCCTGACTTGCTCAAGCGCGGCAATGATCACTTCCTCTACCGCAGCACTTGCCTGCTGCGGAAGATTGGTAAGAGGATGCTCTAAAGTCAAGCCCAGGCTCGGCTTTGCCTGCTTTAACCATGACCAAATAAGATCAAGCGCCCTTATCGCCAAAACCGCTCTTTCCATATTCTTTAGCTGGCTTTCTTTCTTTAAAGTGAAGAGCCTGCCGTCTTTATTTCTACTTGCCGCGGAAACGGCGGTAGGAATGATTTTAACCTCACGATTCTGCAATTCTTCCAGTATATCTGCAACAAACTCATACCCCATGACCGCCTTTTGCAGTTTCACTGCCTCATCGTGGATTATGCCTCTTAATTCCGCGTCTTCATGGACCACGATCGAATAAAGCGCGATTTGAAGTAATATTTTATTAAGTTTGTCTTCGGTAAGATTGTCCCCGAATTGTTTCTCTGCCGCTTTCTTAAGCTGGGCCGCCTCGGGAGCATTAAGAATTAGTTTTGCCTTCCTCTCCAGACGCAAGACAAAATCTTTTTTTGCCTCGTGGGTAAAATAAACCGCCTTGCAAGCTTTATCCGTAGCGAATATTGAAACTCTCTGCAAAGCAGGTACTGATTCCTTTACAGCGCCATAATTAAATTCGTAGAATATCCAACCTTGTTTATCGTCTTTGGAGCTGGTGATTTTCTGGGCGCAAAAATCAGTGATTTCTGTAAGGGCGATATTACCTTTAGCAAGCAGTGAATTCAGCGCACCCTTAGCCTTAAGTGTGACATTCCCGCAGAAACCTATGCCGGCAAAATGCCAATTGTAATCCGCGCTTAAAACTTTCTCCTCCTGAAGGTATTCGATGATCTCGCGCTCGTCTTTTTCGATCTTGCGCTTCATGACTGCCAATCTATCTGACATCAACTTTAAAGTATCTGCGCAATACCCAATGATAGACGCCCTCTCCCTGCAAGAATTAAGGATCTTCATAGACTCATCGACAAATTCTCTTAAAGTATCAATATAATAGCCGCATCCGATCAATAATACTTCCATCTCCTTTTCGAGCTCGATGATCCCTTTGCGCAGTTCACGATTACTAAAATCTATATTTCTTAAATGCGTATTGACTGATTTTTGTGTTTTATCTCCGCCATTTAGATGCTTACCAGAGGAAGTAGGCAACAGTTCAATGAGGGCGCCTGTTCTTTCTGCGCCGACTATGCGGCGTATATCATTTAATTTAGCGCCTAACAATGTGCCTATCGGGACTCCCTCTTTCATAAGTTCTTCGGCGCGTAATTTCAACGCCTGGATCTCATTATCATCAGGAAGCAACCCAAACATAGTTAAGCCGCCGCAGATAGCATTATTCAACGCCTCGGGCAGTGTGTTGGAATGTTCCAGGCACTTAATAAACTTATCCAAGACTATCGAATCCGTTATTCCCTTAAGCGAAGTGGTATCGGTGAGGCTAGAAGGATTTGCCCTTATCGCTGCCAGGTCAACGCTTTCGCCTACAGCCTCTTCCACGATTACATCATGGAACATGGAGTTTGCGATCTCATCCATGACACTTTCTCTGTATTCAGGAGCAAAGTTTTCGCTTATAAGAAGCTGCAAAGCCGTGTTATATTTGTGGCGCAGGCCAAAGCTGGCGCCGATTTCGTGGATTATGACTTCTTTGAACAGGGATTGAGGAAGGTAGCTTCTGATGAAAGCGTAATATTTTCCGTCTATAACGAGGTTAAAGCCGTAAATCTTTGTGTTTTCCGTGATGAAGCCTTTTTCTACGAGCTCTTTTTCAAGCTCTTGCATAAGTTCCGGAGGAGCGCGCGCGAATATCATCGCCTCGCCATGTTTTACAATTGGCTTAAGCTTAGGGGTTTGAAGCAGCCAAATAAGTGCCTCTTCTTTCGCGTATAGAAACTCCGGAGCTAAAACCAATACAAGCTTACGCGCATGCCTTTCAAAAATCTCCTTTGCCGCCATAGGCACTTCCTGGTTAGTTGAGGTGCAGGCCGTATCCATTCTGCCCGCCACCACCGCGCCAGGAGAATTTTGCAATGCGCGCCTGGCCATGGTCTTTACAAATCCGACAGTAGAAGGCATACTGGAAGCATTTCTTAATTCCACTTCATTCCTATAATCTAAATTGGTGAATCCGCCAGAGCAGTGATCATTCATCTCGATCACTGAAAGCTCACCTTGCTTTTCCATCAGGTCGCAACCGGCTAAATCCTGTTGAGCCATAGTATCCCTGGCCCTATCTTCTAAGGCTCTGAATGCCGCCAGAGAAATTTGTTCAACCTTTCTTAATTCCACTGCCGGATCCACGCTTCTTAAGGCGCAGAACTCTTCAAAGTTAAAAGCTTTTGCCCCAGTGGAAATACCAACTGGCCCGCCTAAATCTCCTGCCCGGACATAAATCGCGGATACATAAGGGCTGTTATTGCCATCTCTTGAAACAAAGACGCGGTAATTCCAGTCCGCTAATCGAGGGCTAGTCGCTGTACCTAAATCAACCGGCTGCGACTTTATCCTTGACTGCAGCATAACACTCTCGCCGCGGCCTAATCTCTGCATAACCTCATTAGTAATATTCTCAACGCCTGCGGCTGCCTGAATAAACGGCACAACGCCATCTCCGCCTGCCTGGGTCAACGGCTTAATCACTACGCCGTCGCTAAACATGCCGGCGTTCTTTAACCGCCTGACTCTAGCCTCAACTAAATTACGCATCCGGGCCTGGCCTAAGCCGTCAGCAATCAGTATGATTGTTTCCCTGTTTCTTGCTGCTTCTTCTAATAATAAGTTCGTGGTTTCTGCGGGAAGCACAAAACTAAATGATTGAGGAACGCTTACTCCCGCGCCCTCCAGCACCACCATGGTGGCGGCCTTATTATTTGCGATCTGCTCAAAGGCCTCGCTCTGCGCCACAGGAATACCCCTCCTTGTAAATGGCTCACAAGGCTCATCATAATTGTAGTTATATACATACGAGACTCTTAACGGCTCGGCATAATGCACTGCTTCAAGCTTACCCTCTTTATATCTGATTGCATCCTGCACATAAACTGCCTGCGGCTCATAAATAAGGTTCTTCCTGCCGGATACAGCAACTACTTCTATGCCCTGATCCACAAATTCTGCTGCGCGCAGCAGGCGGAATTTCATCCCGCTCCAACCCTCGCCCATGATCAACACAGCGGGCTTGTTGGTAGCCGTATCCACAACCACCTCATCCTTTAACCCGACCTTAAATCCGGCAAACTTTTTATTTATCCGGGCAAACAGTTTTTTGACTTCTTCTAATCTGTTTAATGCCGCTTGAGAAATTGCGGTGCTGTATCTGGCACTTCTGTTTTCCTGCCTGCCTGCATTCACTACCACTGCGCCGCGCCTTGCGTCAATGGCTTTTTTGATCAATACCGCCGCGATTATTAAACCGGCAATCACTGCTACCGTCACGATAAACGCCGCCAGATTTCCACCCGCAGCGCCAAGGCCAACCAATCCTAATAAAGCCGCAGTCACTCTTTTTAAAACTCCAGGAGCCGGCTGTGTATACGCTTCCGTAGATAACATTCTTAACTCTGCATCTTCCTGCGCCTGCTGTGCCACCACGGGACGCACAATACCATCAATCTCATTAACGCTATGCTCGGTAATGCCTTCAAACTCCACTGCCAGCCTTGAGTTTCTTTCTCTTAATTCAATGATCTCTGCCAGCACCGAGCCTGTCCCGTGCGCCGATGAACTGATGCTGGATTCATGCACCCAACGGAAACCAAAGAAGCGGCCAAGATTATGCCTGCTGACAAAGCTGTCCATTCCAGTAACATACCTTCTTGAGGCGCCTGCCAAAGCAACTTCTGTTTCCGAACGCAAGTCGGAATAATTCTGCCGCCCCATTAAATCATGTAACATCGCGCCATGCTCCAGATGCACCAGCTTCGTAGAAGCCCCGTAATTAGAATCCCTACCCACATCAGAACCGCGGAATTCCCTGCGGCGCAACTCACTCAAATCCCTTACCCCCATACAAACCGGGACCCTTGGCAATTGGCCGTTAATATCGCTGACCTCACTTTTCCTGGCTAAAGGATACCACTTACCGGCAAAGTAACGGATGCGCTCACTAGAGGTATACAAGAATATCTTGGCCAACTCAATATAACGGGAACATTTCACAGAATCTTCCTGCGTGTCCAGCAGATGCGAACAAAGGGTATTAATATGTAAGCTCGCCCAGGCATTGCCGGGTATCATGCCTAATTTAAGCATTAAATCAATGATTAATTTTTGGGTATACCAGGCATACCCCGGAGAGAAGGCGTATTCGATGGCCTCATCAGCTCCGCGCGGGATTCCCGCAAATTCACAAATACGATGAGCAGAAGCAGCATCAAAACCATTGCTGGTTGCGCGCATAACCTCAACTTCAGTTCCTATCGGGCCTAAGACTCCGTAATCGTTCTCAATCTGCGCTAAATAAGGAACGAGGTTACGGACTATTCTTGTTTCAAGTCTTTCAAAACTCCTGCCCCTGGCAAGACCGTGCAGGGCATAAACCCTTACCGCTAATTTAACCGCCGGGCTAAGCTCATTGTTATTCATTATTGCCTGCATCGCTTCCCTTGCCATAAACGCTCTAAACAATTCCGCTAATCCGGCTATGTACGCCAGGTCTCCGATGATATTTCTTCTTCTCTCCTCGCGGGCCCTTTGCGCCTCACGCGCGGCTTCAGAGATTGTTGCTGCTTGAGGAGCTGCCTGCGCCTGAACTTGAGGTATGCGCCTTCTATTTAATGCGCCAAAAAGCATCAAGCCTAAACCAATGATTTCCACGGCAATAGTAACCGGGTATAATAAACTAGCGGAGAGCCCCAATAATCCGGTAAAGAAAGGCAGGTATGCTGCGCTGACAAAACTGCCGACAACCATAGCCAACCCCGAAGTAAAGGCTGCATAATTATACCAAGGACGGTAATACTGTCTTGCGCGCTGCTGACGATCATACTCCCTCTCAAGCTGTTGTAACTGCTCTTGCGCGATGGTAGAATTCCAATCGCTACGAGTTCCACGTTCCTGCGCGCGCTCTTGCGCTCTTGTTGCTCTGGCGCGCTCATTAAACTGTTGCAGAGCATCTAATTCAACCCTGCGCCTTTCCTGCAAGGGTAAGCTACGGGTTTCCCTGACAGCCTCAATAAATCTCTCGGCCTGCGGTTGTTGTGTTGTGGTTTGCGAAGGCTCATCCTGCGAGCCTTGCTCATTCTGCTGACGTCCAGGCTGTGCAGGCGAAGGAGCTGGATTAATAATCCCTGACCAAAGCTGCCTTGCCCTAGTTTCGCCAGCGCTGATTGTGCACTGCGGCGCAGGAGTTTGGCTTGTATTTCCTGCTGAAATCCCGCCTTCGCCCAAAAACAAACCACGGCCTTCGAATACAACATCAGGCGCTCTTTGAGCGATATTCCCTCTATGCTCACTTACAAATTCTTGCGCGCGCTGATTTAATAACCATCTTAAAAATTCTCTTTCTAAGGCTTCATTTTGTTCGTGAGTGCGGCGGGCGCTGCGAGGGATCAAACCTATCTGGAAGGAAAGGAACTCGGCTTCATGGACAAAACAACGGGCAAGCAGTAAAAGATCTTGCAAGACATCTTCGGCGATATAAAAATCACCTTTATAAGCGGTGGCGAGGAATTCTCTGTGGTCAGGCCTTCTAAACGGACCGGCGCGGCAATGTCCTTGCTTTGCATATTCCATAGCCCTTGCATCCGTAGTCCTATTGGTAGCCCTGAAAAATCTCTTTGCCAAAACTAAACTTGCTGCAACTGTTACATCTTCAGAGACATTTCTTACTTTGCCTTTCCTGGTATCATCATTAATGGTTGCTATCATCTGGCGGCGGCGCGGGGTATTGTTCGAGTCCCTTGGCTTGGCTTGATCAGCGCGGCCCCTTAATTTCCTATATATACCGCCCGCTAATCCGGCTAAACCAGTGAGTATGCCTAAAAGCGCCCAAGAAGTTACAGGCCTGTTTTCAGGGATAATCATCGTAGGCTCTACTATCAGAGTTGTTATCGGCTCTACTACTGTGGTTGTCTTTGGCGCATCGAAAAGATTCGGACGAGCAGGCTCAATATTCAATTCTCTTGGCTTGGGCTGCACGGTTTCTTCTCTGACCGGCGTCTCCACTGGAGCAATTTCCTGCTCAAGCGGTTCAGGCTCAGGTGAATTTTCAATCGGCATTGGCTCCACATCGACAATCGGAGCCTCGTTCTCATCCTCTGGCTTGACGTTCTCAACCGGAGGCTCAATAATAGCGGCTTTGGCAGCCGGCTCTACTACCGCGGGAGCCTCGTCGCTTACAGGGACCTCTTCATTTTCCGGTAATAAAACAGGCTTCCTATCCATTGAAACATGCAGCACTACCGGCTCGCCATTATTTCCTTCAGGCAACCTTAAATCTACTTTTGTCTTTCCGCTAAGAATATGCGGCAAGGCGCCAATATCTACTGTGAGTATCGGCAAAACTTTAGCCGGGCTGCCAGGAATATCAGCCATCTGCTCTTCGTGTACCGGCTCAACATCCACTCTTAAGGCCGGCTTATCGGCCGAAGTTTTGCATCCGGTCAGCGCTGCCAGCGCCGCAGAAAGCATCATCACCACCAATGCGCCTTTATCAGAATTAGTAACGTTTCTTTTTTCTGATTGAGTCGCTACCACTGCACCCGGAGCATTCTTAATTCTGGTAGCGCGGTAAAATTCCACAGCCGCGCGCGCCGTTAAATAGACAACTGCTAAAGCTATCAACCCGACTACAATCGCCTGCGTCCAGCCACAGCTTGGCGCTGCCAATAACGGGGCTGCTGCCTCTGCCGCAGGAAAAACAACTGTTTCACTTGTCCCTGCAGCCATAGCGCTTGAACCCAAACCAAGCACTCCGGCAAAAAGCATAAATGGAACAAGACGGGCTAAAGATTTAAATAGTATTAAGCTGCTTCCTGAAACCAAACGGTAATTACTATAATCGACTGCTTTC
Source organism: Candidatus Omnitrophota bacterium (assembly GCA_018822885.1). Classification (GTDB taxonomy): domain Bacteria; phylum Omnitrophota; class Gorgyraeia; order Gygaellales; family Profunditerraquicolaceae; genus JAHJJA01. Next base: position 4,013 of record JAHJJA010000045.1, on the reverse strand, counting down.
GGGCCCCAAACATTTTTAAGATGCGCTATCACCCATTCAATATCCTTACCGGGATAGCAGCTAAGGTGATCATAATGATCGTATCCTGCCAGTTCGGGATTGGCTTTGAAGTCCTGGACAAGGCCCATGATTTCTCTCCAAGCTGCTACCTCACTTGGCACAAAATCAGTGTCCCATTTTTGTTTATCTTTATTGTAAGCATCGGCAATACTGCCAGCAACCCCATACTCCCGGCTTCTAGAGCGGTATGCTGTACTACCCCTCTTCATCGCCGCAAGCAAACCCTCTCCATTTTTCCTTGAATTATTAAAAATGTCTAAAACCGTCCTGCGGCCTGCTGGATCATTCGCGGCCTCGGCATAGACGATTTTAGCAACTTCAACCTGATCAGAAACAGGTATCGACGTCCCTTCTGTAGATACTGTCTTAGGATTATCTGTATTGGCGGTTTTGGCTGGCTGCTGCGCTATTAAAATCACCTGGCCCGGCTTTATTGCTCTGGGATTCTTGATGCTGTTATTTGCCTTAAGGGCTTTTACAGTGGTGTTGTATTTCTGGGCGATTGCAGAAAGCGTATCACCTCTTTTAATAACATGGCGTATTACCGGAGGAGCGCGGGACTGATTTTCCGATGCCTCTACCTGAGCAGGCGCAGGCGTAGCCGAAGGAGCCACGGACGCCTTCGGCTCGGCAGCATCTAATGCGCTTGCGCCTAAAAGCACTCCTACAAAAGTAATCAATTTACCCCTGATCCCTGTTTTGGCAACAGGATTAGTTGCAAGGGAACCGGCAGGGGTCATACCCTGGAGGAGGGACTGCCGGCTGCCCTTAGCTACGTAGGGCACACTTAAGTGTGCCCTACTATTAGAAGAATCAGTTGAAGATAAGTTGCTCGGTCCTGAAGATAGGGACGCTTCCATAGGCGACTTCTGCTCTACTGCGGATAAGCTCTGCAAGCCCAGAGTCGAGCTCGAGCCATTGGTCGCCACTCTGGCCCCGAACATCCCTCTCTTGAATGAGGAAATTGTACGTGCGGCCGTTTTCCCTCGCTGACGCAAATACTGTGCCATCTGCCGCAATAACGAAGTGGTGAAAGCTAATATCTCTGTAATTTTTACACATTTTGCACCTCCTGTTGAAGTTGTCCCGGGGACCCTAGAGGGGTCATTTCCCTGGAGGAGGGCTCTACGGCCCCCGAGAACAACAAAAGCCACAAATCCACCTGCCACGGTAGGAGTTTGCGGCTCTGTTAACCATTTACACACCTCGTAGGTGTGTGAGGTTAAATTGTTTAAAAGATTAGTTTGTGCCTGATTGAATGAATCTAAAATATGCGGAAAAGACGAAGGTTCTGCGAGCGCAGATACGGCGGCAACAGCAGCAATTGCTAAAACTACACCAACAATTGCACCGTTTCTTATTACTTGCGAGTTTTGACTTGTGACTTGTGCGGGCGGACTAAGCCCAGTATGGATTTGAACAGGATTCTTGAACTGATTATGAGGACGATTTGCTTCAACTGTGCCTGAAACTTCAGGCGTAGGAATCCTTTGTCCTTTTCCAACAATACCTGCAACGGCTCCCACTCCGGGATCCGCGTTTACACCTTGGGCGGTTTGGGTTCTTTCAGCTGCTTTGCTATTCGCACCTTCGGAACCTGTCTTTACTGCGCCTTGTTCAGACGCATTTCTAGAACCTATGCCCTCATCGGCTCTGACGCTATTACCGATTACTGCTTTTGCTGCATCCTGCCCGTCTTTAGTTACTTTCTGGGCAAGCCCTGTTACACATGCACCAACAACTTGTTCCTGATTGTTTTCCTCATCTATTGTCTGACCACGACCTGTGGTTGAGGAAACCACAGCCGCGGCAAAAATGCCTCCCGGCCCTCGGATATTTGCTCCGGTCTGACCCCACCCGGCCTGAATATGACCCGCGGCAGTTGGATTAATCAATTCTACACGAGGATCTATCGCCATCGGCGGCACAGAAGAAGGTGATGTTAAACTACTACCCATGCCCCCTACTATCGAACCTAACCCGCCAACACCATTGCCAGTGCCATTTGCTCCGGGTACAGAGGAATTGCTGCCCTGTCCTTGCCCAGCGTTAACCGGCAATGCGCTATTCTCAAACGGAATCTGGCTTGAGTTATTTGGCTTCTGACCGGCATTAGCATCATATATAGGTAAGGAAGACTGCCTGGAGTTTGCCAGCTTCAAGGCCAAAGCCCCTGCTCCTGCTACTGCAGCCAAACAAGCCCCTAAGACAGGATGAATTGCCCAAGCCAATCCTAAAGCACCCAAACCAAGGCCCAAGCCGCCAATATCACCCGCAAAACTGAAATTATTCCTTGAAACATTGCCTCCTGCTTTACGCGCCTGGTGAAGATCCATCATCTTCTCGCCTAAAGCCAACTCCAGCTTTCTAAGATTCATGAATTTAAGCAGCGTAGAGTCTTCAGTATCTTCAAATCTGCTGTGGGTCTTCTCTAACTCGGCCCTGGCTGCAGCTGTTTGCTCCCGGGCATTATTCTCATCTGAAATGCCGGCTAACCTTTCTTCTAATTTAGATAAGGCAGATCTTCCAGCGCTCCATAAATCACGCATAGAACGATCTGTCGCTATATTATAATTTCGTTTATCTGCTTCTCGCGCTCGAGAGGTAAGAATCCTCTCAAGAGCATTTCTTTCATCGTTGATACGGTTTCTCTGTTCATTCAACCCCTCAACCTGCGCAAAATCTCTTTCAAACTGTGCCCTTAGCTCATGAGTCCGCTCTGAATCTTTCCCTAATTCTGCTTTCACCCTCAAAATTTGCTCGACAGACGCTGGTTGAGCTGATTGCTGTAATCTTTCATTTTCTGCAATCAAGTCTTCTGTATGCTTGACTAATTTATCAAACTCTTCTTTTGCTGTGGAGATACTGCGCCTGATAGGCTCCATTTGCGCCTGAACAGCATCGTGCTCTTGCTCTGCTGCTTTCAACCGCACCGCAACCTCAATCGAAGCTTTGCTTTGCGGATCTAGCAAAGTTTTCTGAACTACTGCTGGCTGCTCGACTACTGGATTGGCTTCTGTTGGGGTTCTCACAACACTTGCGCCCACGCCTTCCGCACCTGCCAACGCCTTTAAAATCTCTGCCGTAGCTTCAAGCCTATCCTGATTTGCTGGAGCCGAAGCTGCTACCGGAGCTGACGCTGATGTTGCCACAGGGACTGTCCCCGCAGGGGACTGTCCCTGCGCTGCCGACCATGCCGGATGCTCAACAACCACGGCACCATCATTACCAGCCAATTTCGCAGCGGCTTCTATAGCTTTTGCGGCAACCCTTGCTGACTGGTCATTTACTGCTGCTACAGGAGCTGGCGCTTCCTGTTTTATAGCCTTGTCAAAAATTTCTGCTGAACTCGGGCTAATAGCGCTTACGATATCACGAATGCGTATCAATATATCATAATCAAGCTTCAGCTGGGCCAATTTATCTTGAGCCGGTAGCCTATGAGCAAAATCTTTCATTGCAATGACAATTTCATCAACAATTGGTTGTCTCAAAAACGGCGCTAAATCTTCTAACTGGGTCAGGGCTTCCTTGATTCTCTGACCGATTGCTTCAGAATTTAAGTCACGCAAACGCATTCTTAACTGCTGATGCTCAAGGTTTAACGCCTTACGCCTGTCAGCGGCGCTATCTTTTGCTAACTCTGAACGATTTTCCTTTATTCTCGCATTAACCTCATCAATATTTCCCATCCGATTAATCGCCTCGATATTTAACGGCGAGTAAACCGGAGTAGCAGAATCTGGCTTAGCAGCATCAGCTGCTGCTGGAGCTGACTTACCTGCATCAGCAGCCGCAGGAGGTTGCCCTTTCGAAGTATCCACAACTTCAGCGCCAACTCCTGAAGCACCGGCAAATGCTTCTATGGCCTTTGCAGCAACGTTTGCTGACTGATCATTTGCTGCTGGAGCTGCGGCGGTATTAGCTTCGCTTCCATGGCTTACCTTAAACCT